>NZ_JBHZDH010000005.1:76688-92964 GCF_042755925.1 Lysinibacillus sp. NPDC059133
CTACTATTGAAGAAGAACAAGAAAAAGTTACAAATGGAAGTCAAAAAGATGAGTACATACAGAAGCTAGATTCGATTGATGCTGGTTTAGCAGATCTTGAGCATTTGTATACTAATAAAGATAATACAGAAATTTTAAAAGCAGAAAAAGAAACATATAAAAGATGGGATAATGTCTTAAACGAAATTTATGCTCTGTTAAAACAGCAACTTTCTAGTGGTGACATGGAGAGTTTAAAAGGAGTACAAATAAAGTGGATTAAAGACAAAGAGAGTTCTGCCAAAAATGCGGCTTCAAAGTATGCTGACGATGAAATGAAAGAAATTACAAAGTATAAAATTGAAGCTCAATATACGAAAGAAAGATGTTATGAGCTAGTAAAAAATTATATGAAATAAACAAGTGAAAAAGAGAGTTTTAAAATCTATGCTTTACATGCCTCATACTGTCCATATTGCTCGACGTTCATCTACATCGAAGCGGATAAAAAATTATTATTTCTAGTTTAGCATTTTAAAACTTACATTGTAAAAAACCGCACTTAGTTACATTCCGGAGAACTATCATTAAGTGTGGTTTATAAAAAACTAACTAAAATGTACATTTTAGTTAGTTTTTTATTTTTCATCGTGTGATGTTAATTTATTGATGAGATTTTTAAGTGTCTTCATCGTTTCAGGATTGTTTGTATCTATTAATTGGTTATTATTTAACTTCTTTTAGCAAATGTTTTTTGGTAGCGTCAGCTACAAATGTCTTTTGTACAGAAAGTATAGCGACAGGGACGCAATTATGCTGAGACATAATTGATAGGCATAAATATGGTGGGATATAAAAAAGGTAGCTGACGAATTCATCAGCTACCAATCTTATTTTTCAAGCTTTGTTAATGTTTTACCGCTCCAACCAAAGATAATCGTCAAAACTGGTCCGAGTAGACAGAAGAAGGTAAATGGCAGGTAAGATGTTGTTGGTATATCTAGTACACTAGCAATGAAAATACCACAAACACTCCATGGAACAAGAGGATTGACTACAGTTCCTGCGTCCTCCATAACTCGGGATAAATTTTTAGGGGCAAGCCCTACCTTCTCAAATTGTGCTTTAAATGCTTCACCAGTAAGTAGGATGGATAAATATTGCTCACCAATTAATGTGTTTACACCAATCCCCGTAATGGCTGCACCTGTAATGACAGAGCCAGCACTTTTAAAGAGGCTCTCTACCTTCGCTAAAATACTTTGAATAATGCCGAGCGTAAATAGAAGACCGCCCATTGTTAATGCTAATAAGACTAAGGCAATTGTAAATAGCATACTGTTCATACCACCGCGAGACAGTAATGCATCTACACCTTTATCACCCGTACTAGATACATAGCCTTCAAAAAGGATTTTAAAGACATTCGATAAGGCAATCGGTTCTTGTATGTAGGCAAGTCCAACGCCAATAATGGAGACGACTGCGAGTGTGATAAGTGCAGGCGCTTTATAAAAAGTCATAATAACAAGAACAACAATTGGCAATAATGTATACCAATGAATAAGTCCAGTTGACAGTAAGCCCTCTTTAAATTGCTCAACTGTTTCAAACGAATTATTTCCACCTGTTGGCGATAATATTGCATAAAGGACGAATGAGATCACGAAAGCTGGAATCGTTGTCCAACCCATATTTTTAATATGCTCGAAAAGATCTACACCAACCGTCCCAGATGCAAGATTTGTTGTATCCGAAAGGGGAGACATTTTATCCCCAAAGAAAGCTCCTGAAACAATCGCACCAGCTGTTATAGCTAAAGAGATGTCCATTGCACCCGCGATTCCCATAAAGGCAACGCCCACTGTTGCTACAGTAGTTAAAGAACTACCAACTGAAACACCAACGATACTACAAATCAAAAATACAATGGCAAAGAAAAAGCTTGGTGAAACTGTTAAAAAACCATAGTAGATCAGTGTTGGAATTGTACCACCCATAATCCAACTCGAAATTAAAATACCAATAAAGAAGAAAATGAAAACTGCCCCAAGTCCAGCACTTGCACCTGCAACCATCCCAGCTTCAAGCTCACGAAACGGAACTTTTTTTAGTAATCCATAGGCAATTAAAAGTGAAATGACAAGAAAAATAGGTATATGGGGTGTTGATTTTAAATACCCAATACTGTATGCCATCGTGGCAATAATTAAAAGTATAATAAAGCTTGCCTCGATAAATCGAGGGTTACTCTTTGCTTCTATTCGAAACATGCTAATCCTCCTACTAGTTACTTCTTCGCTTCAACGCGGTGAAGCCTAAAAGAATTATAGCACGCTAATAAATTTTGTCAATTGACTGATAAATTTTATTAATGAAATCGGTTGTATTTTTCTTTAATGGATACTGAAATAATCCCATGCATTTTTAACAATTAATGTACAAGTCATGATGATAAAAATAATACGCATCATTTTTGTCCCACGTTTCAGCGCAAATTTTGAACCCATTATGGCACCAAAGATCATGACGAAGCCCATCGGTAGGCCGTATAAAAAATTTACTTTTCCTAATAGTAAAAACATAGCCAGCGCAGCTAAGTTCGATGTAAAATTAAAGGCTTTAGCATTACCAGCGGCCTGCAAAAAATCATTGCCCATCATTAATAAAATGAAAATAAAAAAAGAACCAGTGCCAGGTCCGAAGAAACCATCGTAAAAGCCAACAGCTGCAAAAGCCCCAACAAAGGCCATTTTCTTAACAGTACTTAATGTCCGCTCTTCAGGTTGCTGTCCCCAATCTTTTTTGAAAACCGTATAAGCCGTAACAAGGACGAGCATAACTAGCATAAGAGGTTTTAAAATAGCTGGTGATACGAGATGCACGGTGTATGCTCCAATAAATGAACCAATAAAAATAAAAGGCATTATTTTCTTATTCTTTTTAATATCAACCTTGCCAGCTCGTAAAAAAGTTAACATGCTAGTCCCATTACTAATTGTATTTGCGAGTTTGTTTGTGGCAATCGCTGTACTTGGCGGTAAACCAACCGCCATAAGGGCAGGCAATGAAATTAATCCTCCGCCACCGACAATCGCATTTAAAAAGGATGCGATAAAGCCTAGTACTAAAAGTATTACAAGTGATAGTAAATCGATGTCCATATGTATGATACTCACAACCTTTTTATCGCATACTGTGTAACTTACACTATTCTAATAACAGTACTGCGAATTGTAATAAATGACAATGGAGTATTTCATTTCTAATGTAAATATCGTTTACAATTCCTTAACATTTATAATGATGAAAAAAATAGAAGGGAAAAAAGTTTTTCAAGTATTTTTATAAAAATAAAAGAAAAAATGGGTATATTTAAAGAAAAATCGAACATTTTTGTTACTGAGTTTCCAACGTTTTCAACTTGGAAAAGTACCTAGAATTAATTGTGGCAAATTTTATATTACATTTTTGTAAATTCAACTTGTTTATGTTTAAAAATCTGTAGAAGTATGTGAAAGTTTTGTTATGATGATTGCAGAAATCGACAATATTCATTCAACAGGAGGAACATGATGTTCAACTCAAACAAGCAAGATCCATTTTTTAAGGCATTGTTAAACATTTCTAAAAACGTTAAAGAAGGTATTTATTACGCTCATAACGCACGTATTGAAAATATAGATTCACTAAAAGAAATCGCAGACACAATGAAGCGATATGAAACAAGTGGAGATAAATTGATTCACGAGCTGATCGTCATGCTCAATAAATCATTTATGACACCAATAGAGCGTGAAGATATTTTAGCACTTGCCAATAAATTAGATGATGTTATTGATGGAATGGAAGGCTGTATTGCTCATTTTGACATGTACAATTTAACAGAAGTGACAGACCCGATGCGCCAATTCTTAACATATATTGCGAAAAGTACAGACGAAATGGTCCAAGCAATGGAGCTATTAAATAGTAAAAAGCTTGTTGAAATGCGTAAACATGCTATTCAAATTAAGGACTATGAGCGTGAATGTGATGAAATTTTCCGCTCTTCTATGAAGCAATTATTTATTCAAGAAAAAGATCCGATGCGCATCATGGTGTTCAAGAGTATATACGAACAATTTGAAGATATTGCAGACTACTGTCAAACTGTAGCAAATACAATTGAAACAATAATTATGCGTAACGCGTAAGATGGAGAGTACGAAATGGATACGATATTACTGATAACAATATTAGTCGTTATATTTGCGCTTGTGTTTGATTTTATTAACGGCTTCCATGATACAGCTAACGCGATCGCAACTTCTGTATCAACAAGGGCATTGAAGCCACGTACAGCAATATATATGGCTGCACTTATGAACTTCATCGGAGCTATTACATTCGTTGGGGTAGCGAAAGCATTAACAAAGGATATTGTTGACCCGTTCAGCTTAAATGCTTTTACTGGAGATACTACAGGTTCTGTCGTTATTTTAGCGGCATTATTATCAGCGATCACATGGAATTTAGTAACGTGGTACTTTGGAATTCCGTCTAGTTCATCACATACATTGATCGGTTCTGTGGCTGGTGCTGCCATTGCGGCAGCTGGCTTTAATGTTTTGAACTATAGTGGCTTTATAAAAATCCTTCAGGCGCTTATTTTCTCACCATTACTTGCGTTTGCAGGTGGTTTCTTAATGATGTCTTTATTCAAAGTATTATTTAAGGATATGAATTTATATCGAACGAATAAAGGCTTCCGGACAATGCAAATTGGTACAGCCGCTTTACAATCATTTACACACGGTACAAACGATGCACAAAAGGCGATGGGGATTATTACGCTCGCTTTAATTGCAGGAGGCTTGCATCACACAGACGATATTCCTTTCTGGGTACGTTTTGCAGCAGCATGTGCGATGGGTCTTGGTACTTCTGTAGGTGGTTATAAAATCATCAAAACAGTCGGTGGCAAGATTATGAAAATCCGTCCAGTAAACGGTGTTGCAGCAGACCTTGCTTCTGCATCTATCATTTTCGGTGCAACTTTAATTCACTTACCAGTATCTACAACACATGTTATTTCTTCATCTATCATGGGAGTAGGAACAGCACATCGTGTAAAAGGTGTTAAATGGGGCATGGCACGTAAAATTGTGACAACATGGGTAATCACGATGCCAATTTCCGCAGTCATGGCGGCAGCTATTTACTTTATTTTAAGTTTATTGTTCTAACATAATGAAGGAATGCACAAATTGCGTGCATTCCTTTTTTGTTTGATTAATTGGAATTAGGTTGTCTGAAAGCGATGGATGGGAAAGGCAAAGCGACGGAAAGGCAGGTCTGACCGACGGAAAGAAAAGGCGAAGCGACGGAAAGTCCAGGTAGAACGACTGATGGAAAAGAAGGCGACGGAAAGACCGAGCAGAACGACGGATAGAAATGAAGGAGACGGATTGCTCGCACCTAACGTCGGATTTAAAACGAGAAGTGACGGATATCCAGATCTATGGTAATTATAAAGAAAGTATAAAGTTCAGAAAAAATGTCTTTTTACATAGTAAGGTTAATGCAGGAGGAAAACAGATGAAAGAAAAGCTATTACTGATTGAGGATGATACGGCGATTGGACGTATTGTGAAGGAAACGCTTGAGCAAGAGGGTTACCAAATTACTTGGGCAACAACAGGACTTGAAGGGCTAGCTGATTTTCAAGCAGATTCTTTCGATTTAGTGTTAGTCGATTGGATGTTACCTGAGATGGATGGTCTTACTGTTTGTCAAAATATTCGTTGGGAAAGTGATATACCTATTTTAATGATGAGTGCGCGTAAGGAAGAGGCAGATAAGGTTGAGGGCTTGCAGGGCGCTGATGATTATATTGCGAAGCCGTTTAGCTTAGAGGAGTTAAAGGCACGAGTAGCCTCACACTTACGCCGCTGGAAACGTTATTCGAAAAAAGAAATCGCTGAAGATGTAACATCCTTTGCACACGGCTTAAAAATTGATTGGCAGAAGGAAACAGCGCACCTTGATGATCAAGAGCTTGCCTTAACACAGAAGGAATTTGCCCTGTTAAAACTACTTACGAAAAATCCAAGCCAAACCTTTTCAAAAGAAGAGCTCTATCAGCATATTTGGCAACAGGCGAGCGTAGATGAAACACATACAGTCACAGTACATATAAAGGCGCTTCGAGAAAAGCTAAAAGACCCAGTCAAATCACCGTATTATATACAAACAGTATGGGGCAAGGGTTACCGCTTTATCGGTGAACTATTATGAAGATTAAAACATGGTTACTCATCACTTTTTTTATCGTGATGGTTTTACCGATAACAGGTGCTTATAGCCTTTATGTGTGGATTAATGCCTATTATCAAGATAAAAACGTTGCTGAGTATTTCGAAAAATTAACAGAGCTCAATCAGGTAAAATCTGTTCTCGAAAATCCTATGTACTATACAAAAAATGCGGATAGAAAAGATATTGAAGCACTAACGAATGATCATCTCGCAATTACGCTTTATTCGAAATCAGGCTTGTTTTTGTATTCCTCAAATCCATTGAAATCGTTGTCGGTGATTGATTCTAAAGATATTATTTTTAAAGGTTTATATGAGCTAAAGCAAAATTACAATGCCTTTACTTATAAAGAACCTGTTTATCAAGATGGAGAATTGCTTGGGGTTTATGAGATTCAATTAGTGAGGACGGATTGGGTAAAAGGAGTAGAAAGTCGTTCTTGGCTTGTAATAGCTAGCTCTATATTATTATTTCTCCTTATTTATTTTGCAGTTATGATACTGCTTAACCGTAAATTAAATCGACCGTTACATGAACTGATGCGGCAAATGCGTGCTTTTGCAAAGGGGGCGCATGTGGAATCGAATTTAGGAGTAAGAAAAGATGAAATTGGGGAACTTGCTCAAACCTTTCTTGCCATGCAGGACGAAATTGAAACTGCGCGTACTCACATAAAAGCAGAACAACAGCAAAAGGAGTTAATGATTGCTAGTATTTCCCATGATTTGAAAACACCTCTTACAGCTATTCAAGCATATGCTGAGTCTCTGCAAAGCAAGTCGTTATCAGAAGAACAGGAAGAAGAGTATCGACAGATTATTTTAACAAAGTCTGAAACGATGAAGCATATGTTAGAGGATTTACTAATGTACACTTTACTGCAATCGGCAAGCTATCATCTAGAACTTGTTGCAGTAGATGGGGCAGAGTATTTTGAAATGGCACTATCTGATTATGAGCAACTATGCAAGGATCAAGGATTTATGCTTGAAGTTACTTGTGACATAGAGGGTATGTATGAAGTGCATCCGAAGCAGCTTCAACGGGTGATCGACAATTTAATGAGTAATGCTTGGCGCTATGGAGTAGTAGGTACAACGATAGGCTTAGCAGCCGTGAATGCTGGAGAGTGTCCTAAAGAGTGCTTTGATTTTGTATCGCCAGCACTGAATAAGCAGGATGGAATGTATATCATTGTGCAAAATAGCGGGCAAGGTGTAAAAAAAGAGGATATCGAGAAGTTATTCGATCCCATGTACCAAGCAGATTCAGCACGAACTAAGGCTGGGGAGCGAGGCACTGGACTAGGATTAAATATAGCAAAACAAATAATAGAAAAACACGGTGGGACAGTAGAGCTTGTATCGAAAGAAGGCTATGGTACAGCTGTACTTTGCTGGTTGCCACCATTTAAAGGAGAGATTTCATAATGAATTGGAAAAAATCATTACGTGCAGCAGGTTTAGTTGTCGCACTAACATTTAGCTTAGTAGGTTGTAATACAGAAGGGTCATATTCACCACAGGAAATTATCGATCAAGCATTACAGGAAACGAAAGAACCACTTACTTATTACGGTGAATACACAATGGATATGGGTGACATTGGTGGAAAAGCTCAAGTCAAGGAGTGGACTAAAGATGGTAAACGACGTATTGAGATGACAGCAGAAAATGGTGAGCATATCATCACAGTCAACAATGGTTCACAGATTATTATGTATGATGTTGTAAAAAACACTGTTCATAAAATGGATATTGGCAAAGATAGTTTAGGTGCATTCCCATCACCAAGAGATCAGGCAGAATCACTATTTAATATAGTAAAGGATACACATGATGTGAAAATTGCAGGGGAGGAGGAGATTGCTGGAAGAGATACGTATAAAATCGTAGCGAAAGCCAAAAAAGAGGATACTTTACTAGGTGAGATGGAAGTATGGGTTGATAAAAAAACATGGGTAACGTTAAAAACAATAACGAATAGTGCTGGAAGTAAAATGACATCAGAGTATACGAAAATGGATGAAAATGCAAAAATTGATGATGCACAATTTACACTTGATATTCCAAAGGATGCAAAAGTGGAAGAAATAGGTGTACCTGAATCTGAGTCAGTGACACTGGATACAGTGAAAGAACAGCTTGGCGAATTTTTAATGGTGCCAGAAGGAAATGGACTAACTTTGGAGGATATTTCTTTAGAGAATGTGCAAGAAGACCGTTCAGTATATACTTTTACTTATTTAAAGAATGGTCAGCAAGATATTTTAGTTACAGTTTTAAAAGCTAAAAGTAATGATACAAAGGAAGAGCCTATCGTTGGTATAAAAGAAATGGACATCCGAGGTCAAAAAGGAACTTTTATGGATGAGAATAAATTCAGCTATATTGATTGGCAGGAAAATGGCTATCAATATAGCATTATGAATGGAAATTCTGAGCGAACAATCGAAGACCTCGTAGCCTATGCAAAACAAATGACCATCGTTAAATGAGGTGAGTTTTATGAAAAGAAATGAATTTATCAAATGTCTCGCATTGTTTTTATTTAGCACAGTTTTTTTATACGGTGTAGGTGAAACATATGACGTTCCTTGGCTGCAATTTCATTTCTTCGGACAATACAATGATGAAGGTTTTTATTTCAGTTTTAGTTCTTTAACCCCTATACTTGGCGGCTTACTAATTGTTGCGCTATATGAAATGAAAATTAAGAGACTTATTTAACTTCTTTCAGCAAATGTTTTATGTAACGTAAGTGAAACGGCAGTTACAAATGTCTTTTGTACCGAAAGCGTACACGACAGGTACAGGTGTCCAAACACCCGCTGAAATAGAGGAACTCAGGCTAAGAAATTCACATCCTGTGAAAACGACTGAGTGACCAACATCGTGTTGTTGCTGACCCTACGCTTTCGCACAAAAAACATCTGCAGGCCTAAGCACAAAGCCGATTCCGGAAGCAAATATGGCGAGGCATAATTGATTATGAGGTAAATCCACTTTAAAAAAGAGTGGATTTTCTTTTTTGTCTTGATTTAGTCCACTTTTAAAAACGTGGATTTTTTAGCGTTGATGAAATACAGACAATAAAATCTCATTAATGATGATTAGTATAGTAAATACAGTAGCTAATTGTGTTCGGCCTGTAGCATATAGAGCTAAGGCGGCTAGAGAGAATATCACAAATTCAAACATAAAATGCGAAATCCCACTCAACGGAAATGTTGCTTTGGGTGAACCAAACATACTCCAAAGAACTACGAACAAAGCGGGTGCTCCAATGCCTAGTAAAAGCTTAAAAAACATGCCTTTCCCAGTTTGTATACCCCAATATCCAAAAGCCATTAACACACAAATTTCTAATAGAAAGCGAAGAACTAAATTCAACACCATAGTATCCCTCCGAAAAATTGGTTTTTGAAAGGGTAAACATAAACACTGATAAAGTGAAAAGAATTGCTGATAAGTACGTCGCTTACCGATAGAGTCGCAACTTCTAACTTAAGCTATTTGTTGTAAATGAGTTTTTGTAAAGGCTTCATCATATTTTAATCCATAGCCTAGTGCACGATCTAAAAATATATGAGCTAGCCAAATTATAGAGGCCATTAGTAGCGGTGATGATACAGTGACAAAGCCTATAATTAAGAGAATGGCTGGCAAGGCTAAACTATGGCCAATGTTGTAAAACAACGCGCCGACTTTAGTGTTTACTATGTAGCCTAACATCGTTATATCAGGTAGTAATAAAAGCAGTGCAAAATATAGGAGCGAAAATTCAAAATGCCAGTAGAAAAATACAGTTACTAAAAATGCTATTAAATATTCCAATGAGATTATTTTACGTAGTTTTATGATGAACACTTCCTTCTTGTAATTTATTATACATATCCTCGATCAGTGAGCCGATGACTAACTTATTTTCAGCATATTTGCCTTCAGCCAATAATGTTTGAGTGAGTTGTAAGGATTGTAGTGCCTGCTGATAAAAAAATAACTGCTGCTCAATATGGGCGATTTTTCCTGAGAATAGCTGTACTGTTTCTTGATTGCAGGAATCTGAAATAGGCTTTTGCTCTAGTGTAAGGAGCTGTTTGATTTCTTGTAATGTAAAGCCAACCTGTCTTAATACTAAAATAAATTTTATTGTATGTTCACAAGTGACATCGTAGACGCGATAGCCATTGTCCTGTTTACTTGGATGTAATAATCCTTCTTTTTCATAGTAACGTACGGTATCAGTAGATAAATTATACTTAGCTGCAAATTGTTTGATAAGCATGTGAGCACCTCCTAAATTTATCCTAACATTGGAGTATGCTCCAAGGTCAATACGATAATTGAAATTTTTTGAAATTAAGTGAAACGGTCATTTATTGGCAGTCGTTTATAGTGTAAGAGGGGGAGGTGGACGGCATACTTGAAAAAATGATGGATGAACATGCAGAGCATTTATTGCGTCTCGCCTATTTTTACGTGAAAAATAGACACGCGGCAGAGGATATCGTGCAGGAGGTATTTATAAAATTTTCTCAGCACGCGTATGAGGAACGTGGGCAGCTACGTGCTTATTTATCTAGGTTAACGATTAATAAAAGCAAGGATTATTTAAAAAGTTGGCATTATAAAAAATTGATTTTACAAGAAAAAATATTTCCTGAGAAGGCTAACATACAACGCGATACACTGGTTGAAGCGGAGGAAAGATCGCATATCGGAGCAGCTATTCTAAAGCTTCCACTAACATATAGAGAGCCAATCATCCTTTACTATTATGAAGAGATGAAGATTGCCGAAATAGCACAGGTTCTAGGTATTGTAGAAAACACTGTTAAAACAAGGTTAAAAAGGGCAAGAGAAGCCTTAAAGTCTCAACTAAAGCTAGAGGAATGGGAGGTGCTTGGACATGAATGAATGGCAAAAAGAGTTGGTGAGAGTGGCAGGGGATATGGTAGAGAGTAAGGAGCGTATCAAAAATCGTGTCTTACAGCAGCAGGTTGTCAAACCTAAAAAGCCCATTCGTTTCGTGCTTTTAACGGCAATTGTGACGTTTTGCTTAGTTGGATTTGTCATAGTGCAACTACTAAATAAGGAAACGCGACAATCGGCAAATTTGTTTAACGATACGCAGCTTGTTCATTTTGAAAATATTATGCGGATCAATTGGGGTAAACAAGACGAGGAATTTTATACAATAGAGGCATTTGAACGCTACAAAAAGGTAATTGCCACTTATTATTATGCGAAGTCACTTGGTCTTCAATATTCTGAGGCTGAGCTAAAGGCTGTAAGGAAGGAGCATTATGACGAGCTTATTATGTTACAACAATCACCTGAATATGCAGAGCTTTTAAAAGAGAAGGGAGTCGATAAATACTTTACAACGTATGTGGAGCCGTTGTTACCGATGTATACAGCTAAAAAAAAGCTTGGTACCTTTTACTTGGGGAAGTACCCCACTCTCCCGAACGGTATAGTACAAGAAATAGCCGCTCAAGATGCCATCCGTTATTTTGATAAACATTTTGCAGAACAGGTAAAAACGTTTCAGGAGCAAAATGAAATCAAGAATTATTCAAGTAATTCACATGGAATTACGTATGTGGGAACAGTCATAAAAGTAGAATCCAATACCTTTCTATTTGTTGAAGAGGCTATTCCAGAAGACTTAGGAAAACTTTCGCAAGTGCAAATCATGAATAAGTACCCAAAAGCAACTTGGTATCCGGTTTTAGATGATTTCCCAGTAAAGCAAGGAGATTATGTTCGTATAGAATCAAATAGGAATGAGTCAATTGATGAAAATGGAAGTGTTACACACTACGGCGTTTTAAACAATGTGGACATTGTTGAACCAACCGTCACGACTAAGCTCAACATTCAAAATGAACAGGAAGTCATGCAATTCTTTCGACAAACAGAGTGGCAGCCTACTGAAGATACAGGAAGCCCTCCAGGTTATTCATTTATGCTAGAGGGAGTTCGTGTAGATGTCTGGGATAGTCACGATCAATCACTTTATTTGTATAAAGTGGGTTACGGTACTGCACATCTTAGTCAAAAAAGGTCGGAAGAGTTAAAGAAGCTTTTAGGTATTAAAGAACCTTAACAGGCAAAGCTACTTCTTGTATCCATATAGGTGTATGATAATATAATAGGCTGACCTCGCCATTTGGACTTTTGCTTTATGACGAGGTTTGCCTTGTTTAGTATTTTAATCGTTTTGATTTCAATGCGGAAATCCACCCAACATTCTTCAAGTCTCTTTAAAGAAGAGGCTTGTTTTTTCTTTGTTGGGAAATTATAGTTTTTGTACTGTCTTAAATATTCTCCATATAAAAAGAGTCATATTTACATAGGGGATATCATCTTTTTAGGAGAAATGAATCATCGAATGTTATTTTGAGGTTAATTTTACTCATTAATTTGAAAATAAATGAGTCTGAGGAATTGTAATATTATGCACATAAAGATAGTATTAAAGAAGTAGGGGTTACAATAAGGAGGGGCGGTATGAACACACAGGAGTTTGAAGAATTATGGATTACGCTCAATGAATTGTATGATGCGAATCGCTTTATAGAATATATAGAATTAAGTAGTGCCGCAATTGAAAGTGCTATTGAGCTTGGTATGTATAAAAAAGCAATTCTGTTATTACGCTATAGCTGTGCAAGCTATTTTCAAACAGGTGATTTGCAAGTGTCCATTAGTGTGCTTGAGCAATATCGCGAATTAACCTTTCAATATGGCGATGATATCGATTTAATCCATCATTATATTTTAGCATCCATTTATTGGGGGACATTTGGCCATATAAAGAAATCTAAAGAGTTTATGATCAAGGGACTAGAGATTGCTGAGCGTATTCAACATACAGATAGCTTAGGGAAAATTTATAATAATTTAAGCGACTTAGAAAACTCTTTAGGGAACTATCAAAAATCGAAGGATTTTGCATTAAAGAGCCTATACTTTGGCAATTATTTTGAGACAAAGCATGAAAATCCTTATTCAGGGGTTATTTATTCAAAAATAAACTTAGCTGTTGCACAAATTTGCTTGGGGGAATTTGATGAAGCAGATGAATTATTGCAAGAGCTGTTACTGATGATTCAGAAACCACCGTATTCCAAGGTACAATTGGAGGTTATGAATGCCTATGCTTTACTTTGTGAAAAACAAGGACGCATTGGCGAGGCCATTGATTTGTATCAAAAGTCGAAGCACTATGCCTTACAAAATAATGATTTAGCGATGCTTCAAACTATATACAATTCTTTAGTGAAGCTTATAGAAGAACAAGGTAATAAACTTGTATTGTGCTCGATACAAAAGGAATATATTGACATATTATTAGAAATACAAAGGGAAAATTATACTCATTTGTTATTTGAGATGGAGTATAATGACCAGAAAAAACGTTTTGAAAAAACTTCCTTTATTGATCCATTAACGAATATTTATAATCGACGTTATTTTGATGAGAATGCAAAGAAAATGCTGGAGAAAGCTTCAGTAGAAAATCAGCAATTAGCATTAATGATGATTGATTTAGACCATTTTAAAGAAATCAATGATACAAATGGTCATTTATTTGGTGATGATGCTTTAACGATTACTGCAACTACATTAAAGGACTATTTTCAATCATTTGAATCGATCGTTGCTCGTTTTGGCGGGGATGAGTTTATTGTGCTTTGTCAATTACAGGAAGGCGAATCTGTTCAAACGATGACGGAAAATCTCTATCAGACATTAAACTCTCTGTCCTTAACAATCAATGATGAGAGCGTTCAGTTGGAATTTAGTATTGGCGTAAGTACAAATAAACAAGTTCGAATTACTGCAGTCGAAGAGTTGATCCATAATGCGGACACAGCACTGTATACGTCAAAGCGCAATGGTCGTAACCAAATCAATGTTTTTAATCATTATAGTGATGCGGTGAATCGTAACTAAACAAGTCAGATGATGGGTATTGACGGTTAAGTGTTACTATCTAGTATTAATCATAAAGGATCTGCTTCATTCCGACGAATAGCCGTTGGAGTTTCGCAGATTCTTTTCTTTTGAAAAAATTTTTAAAAAAGTGAATCGGAAATGAAGCGGCGTCCGTCAGTAGTTTAGAAAGAAGGTGAGGACAACGATGGATATCGAAAATATTATTGCAGAGCACGGTGATTATTTACTAAAGGTTGCTTATTTATATGTGAAAAATGAAGCAACCGCTGAGGACATTGTGCAGGATGTGTTTATCGCCTTTTATCAAAAGCAGGAGCAATTTCGTCAAGAATCATCATTACGTACATATTTAGTGAAAATGACGGTCAATCGAAGCCATGATTATTTGCGTAGCTGGAAAAGTAAACGACTGACACTCTTTGAAAAAATAACAGGGCGTACGACAGCAGTCACGCCTGAAAAAGAATTTCTTGCTAAGTCCACAAAACGAGAGCTAGTAGAAGCTTTGTTTACATTATCCGTAGCCTATAGGGAAGTACTGATTCTCTACTATTTTGAGGATATGACGACAGTGGAAATTGCACAGCTCGTATGTTGTCCTGAAGCAACTATACGTACAAGATTACAACGTGCTAGAAAGCAACTTGCAACAGCAATCGGTGATTATGATTGGGAGGTGTTACGCCATGAATCAATTTAAAGAAGATGTGCTAAAAGAACTTCGGGATGTAAAGCTTACAGATGAAAAAAAACAAGCAATTGCCCAAAAAGCTCGTAGTAAAACTAAACAAAGAAGAAGTAGTCCGTGGCAATATCGTGTGGTACTAGCAACGTTTACGCTTTTTGTCATTGGTTTTAGTTATTTATTATCACACAATAAAAGTTCAGGAAGTCATCAGGCAGCTAGCTTACAGCAAGAAGCGGATACATGGAGCCTATGGACAATTTTACAATACGATTTAGTAAAAGGTATATTGCTTTTTAGCTTTATGGTGGGTCTTGCTTTTTTTATTAAATGGGTGTTAATAAAGAAAGGATATGGCTTACCGGTGTGCATTGAGTGTGGGGAAACTTGGTCAGAGAAGCAAGCTCGAAAAATGTACCGGAAAAATGGACAACTTGAATGTCCTTATTGTGGGAAAAAACAATATCGCTCAAAAAAATCAATGCAAATGGGTGGGATTTTAACGTTCCCGATTCCTCTTATGGTATTTATGCATTTGATTTTTGATAATATTTCTATCGGGACTATTTTCTTTATGGCTGGTGTTCTTATTTATTATCGACTACTAGCACCCTATGTATTTGATTTACAAGAAGATGATCCTATCAACGATCCGCTTTGGTAATTTGTAAAGAGATATTGCTAGCTCTTAACGCAAATGTGGAGGCAATTTAGTTCGAAAAAGGCAGTACCTATTAATATGTAGTAACGATTTTTCGAGTTGCAATTATCTCAAAGAGCAGAGGCTCCATAGTTATTCGCGGATTCTTTAAATGAATAAACGATATGAAAAGCCCCTCCTAATCACTCGATTAGGAAGGGCTTTGATTATTCTTATTTTTGAAACAATTCGATAACCACGTCCGCGAAACATTGAGCGGTTATTCCTCTTGCAAATTAAACTTTCTGCTTGTCAATCTCCTGGTCCTGTGCGGGTTGCTCTGATTGTGCTGGTTGCTCTGATTGTGCTGGTTGCTCTGATTGTGCTGGTTGTTCAGATTGTGTCGGCTGCTCCGATTGTTCTGGCTGTTCAGATTGTGTCGATTGTTCCTCCGACTGCTCTTTCTTCAAGCCGGTTTTTTTACGAATAAAGCCCCAAATCGCGCCGACGGCCACCACAATTATGATCCCGAACTTCTTCAATAGAGGGATGAGTATAGCAAGCAAGCCCGCTTTTTTGGCAACCGCTAGACCCGCGCCTCCAAGAATTAATCCTGTCAAGCCGTATTCAGCTACCTTATCGGTTTTTTTGTCAAAATCCTCATAGCGCTGACCTTGCTTTAAGTTAAACTGCTTTAGGATC
>NZ_JBHZDH010000005.1:93062-109887 GCF_042755925.1 Lysinibacillus sp. NPDC059133
AATTAATCCTGTCAAGCCGTATTCAGCTACCTTATCGGTTTTTTTGTCAAAATCCTCATAGCGCTGACCTTGCTTTAAGTTAAACTGCTTTAGGATCTTGTTGTTAAACACTATACGATCGGCCTGCAAATTCGCTGGATCTGAGACGAGTATCGCTGAGATATAGCCTTGGCGGGATAGAATTCGCACATTGTAGTTAATAACACCGTTGTTCTGATTATCATGCGCCAATAAAGACCACGACAAACTATGTAATTGGTTGTCGTAGAATGGAGCAACATCCCATTTGTCAACGAATAATTGATTTTCAGGGCTTAACTCCTTATTCATTTCTTCCGTACCTTCTTTGTAGCTGTCTAACAAAGCATCAGCATCGATATCAGTTTTCTCGTCGTCTTCTATATGTCCAGATTCTTCATATTCGAAATAAACGGCCCAAGTCTGTTTTTCATCCTTTGGGAAAATCACGCCGATTTCTGACCCGCTCGGTTCCATTCCGCCCTGCGTTAGATACTTTTTCGTATCTTCTGCATTAAGAAAAATAAAATCACTGCCTAACTCCAGTTCCGCTAAATTGGTCCCTACGTCAACTTTCTGTCCACCTTCTACCCAATTCAGCTCTTCTTCGGCGAATGCGGGAACCGCACACACCATCATAATTAAAGTCATAACAGTTACTGATTTTAATAGTTTTGCAATCCACGATTTCAAAATAACTTCCTCCTAAAAATCACATGTTCTTATGCTGCGGACGACTTGTCCTTCTTTCCTTTAAATAAATGCATGCATACTAGGACAGCGCCTATACCTGCAAGAGCAATTTCGACAAAGGTTTCGCCTCCGCCAAAAATGTCGCCAAAAACAGTAAATAATTTGAATTGTAGACCGAATTGCGGCAGTATAAATGCACCTAACCCTAAAATTAAAAATATGATACCAGTACGAAACATAACTTACCCCCCTAATAATGGAAAAATACTTAAGTAGGTTACCATATAAACCAAATTGTTACAATACGAATTCTTCCAACTGAAAATATGCTGGTACAATTTCTGCCGCTTGCTAGCTCACGTTGGAGACTGAGATACCCATTTTTCGTTTTCAAGATACGGGCCTTTTTCCGAATAACTTTTAATCCAAATGGACTAATGATAGTCAAAAAACCAACATTAATTGTAGATTGTTAATGAATCGTACATTCAATATGTATATGTGACTGATCATATTTACGCATTTTTTCGATAGCCTTTTTTGGAAAAGGGTTGGGTTTTATTTGGTTGGTGTGGTTTTCTTGGTTTATCAAATAACTCTTGATTTGTTTGAATTACAAGCGGACGATCCTATGAATACACCACTTTGGTCATGGCCTTATGATAAAAAATTGCTAGTTCACTATAGCAATTTCTCAAAATAGATTGACAACAGTTTTCATTTGCTTTATCTTTGTGTTAACTTATTTTCATTTATAGTTAACGCACAAGGGGAGGCAATTTAGTTTGAAGAAGAGTAGTACATATCATTATGTGTTAGCGGCATTTGGTGCAGCGATTATTTCTGTTCTTGCACAAGTAACGATTCCGCTACCACTTATTCCAATTACAGGACAAACATTAGCAGTAGGCTTAGTCGTAACTATTTTAGGGACAAAAGTTGGTACGTTATCAGTACTGCTTTATATTTTACTTGGTGCAGCTAGTCTTCCGGTATTTAGCGGTTTTTCAGGGGGATTGGGTATTTTAGTTGGTCCTACAGGTGGCTATATTGTTGGATTCCTTGTTACGGCAATTATAATGGGCTTATACTTAGATAAATTTGGGCTTACAATTTACCATGCAATTGTTGCGAACATTATTGGAATGGTTGTGACATTGGCGTTTGGAACGACTTGGTTAAAAATTGTCGGAGATTTAACTTGGACAGCTGCATTTATGGGTGGTGCGGCACCATTTATCGTCGTAGGTATTGTGAAAGCTGTTCTAGCAGCATGGTTTGGCGTAATTGTTCGTCGTCGCTTAGAGCGAGCACATTTAATTTCTTTCAGCGGGGTCCAAACACTCGCTGAACAGAGGAACTCAGTCTAAGAACGCCACGTCCTGTGGCAACGACTGAGTGACCAACATCACGTTGGCCCAAAGCCTCCGGCGGATATCACGGAATCGGAAAGGAGTTCTATAGGATGTTAGCCTAAAATCATCGCATCCATGCGATAACGGCTAACTGACCTGCATCACGCAGGCCTAAGCAAAAAGCCGATTCCGGACGCAATTATGCCGAAGCATAATTGATTAGAAGCGATTGCATAGGAGGAATTGTTTTGGCAACGTTATGGACAGGTGGAAAAATTTACACGATGGCACAAGCTGGCGAAACAGTTGAAGCAGTCCTTGTTAAAGAAGGAAAAATTGTGGCGACAGGCTCAGTAGAGAGCTTGTCGCCACAAGCTACTTCTATTCGGCATTTACAAGAAAATGTGATGTATCCAGGCTTTGTCGATAGTCATTTACATATTATTGGCTACGGTGAGAAATTAAAGCATATTGATGTATCGAACGTTAGAAGTAAGGACGAGCTACTAGCCATTATTCGTGAAAGGATGCTGGAAGTTCCTGCGGATCAATGGGTAATCGCGATAGGGCTTAATGAGACACAATTTGAAGTTCCAATTTTCCCAACATTAGCAGAGCTTGATACTCTAGGAGAAGCTCATTTAATAATTAAACGCAGCTGTCATCATTTAATCTTAGCTAATTCCAAGGCATTAGCATTTGCAGGCATTACAAAGGACACACCATCACCAGAGGGGGGCGTCATCGATAAGGTGGATGGGCAGTTAACAGGCGTCTTAAAAGATGCAGCATTGTATATGATTGTAAACCATATGCCCCATATTACGCCCGACTATATCGAGGATGCTCTTGAGAAGGCGGTAATCTCCTTACAATCATATGGCTTAGTGGGTGGTCATTCTGAGGATTTAAGCTATTACGGGCCTCCGCTTCAACCTATAAATGCTTTTCGAAAGATTGTCGAGGCAAAGCAATCGTTTAAAGTTCATTTATTACAACACCACACAGTATTTGAGGAAGTTGCCAAGATGGAAGAAACATCTTCTCCGTATCTAGAGTTTGGAGCAATGAAGATCTTTATCGATGGTGCCTTTGGAGGACGTACTGCAGCCTTACGAGAACCATACTATGATGAGCCAGGCAATTGCGGAATGCTTGTTCACTCAACTGCACAATTAGAGCATTATGTTCAACTGGCGCGTCAGCATGGACAAACAGTGGCAGTGCATGCCATTGGCGATTTAGCCATTGAAACTATTTTAAACGTATTTACCACTTATCCGCCGCGAGAAGGTCAATTAGATCGTGTTATTCATTGTAGTTTGGTAGATAAAGAAATTTTAGAAAAACTTGCTGCGTTGCCTGTCGCAGTGGATATGCAGCCGCAATTTGTGCAGGGCGAGTATGCAGCAGAACTAGCTAGGCTAGGGGAGAAACGAGCGAAAGGCTTGCACCCGTTAAAATCGCTGCTTGATCGCGGATTAGTAGTTGCGGGTGGCAGTGATGCCCCGATTGAAGTACCAAATCCCTTATATGGTATATACGCTGCTGTAACAAGACGGAATTTTGGAGAATCTCATAACGGCTACGGTCCAATGGAGAAAATATCACGTTTTGAAGCAGTACGACTCTATACTGTAGGAGTTGCACAAATAATCGCTCAAGACCATATTCGAGGTAAGATTGAAAAGGGCTATACAGCAGACTTCACTGTTCTAGAAGAGGATCTTTTTACGATAGCTATTGAAAACGTTCCACAAGTAAAAGTTGCTTATACGGTTGTGGATGGCCGTATTGTTTATGAAAAACGCTGTAAAGAATAAACTTTACAGCGTTTTTGCTTGTCGATAAAAGAAGTTTGTTCAATGCCAACAGAGTGCGGGTGCAGTGGGGTTGTCAATCTAATACTCGAGAAAGCAAAAATAAAAAGAATAGCAAAAACTACTTTGGCTAAAGTTAAATTGAAATGAAGGGGAACAAACAAAAGAAAAAAGAGCAGTCGCAACTGCTCCTTACAATATGTCATAATCTTTGTCGTTTTCATACCACTCTCGATCTGCTGGGTTATTTCGGTCTAACAAAATTGCCCCATCTTTCCCGACTGGCATTTTTCGAATTGCTGAAGCTGAATGTAGCGTACTGACACATGCTGTCAATTCCTCAATCGTCATGCTTTCAAGCTGTTCCGAATCAAGTGCAAAGATTTCATCAACGGTCATTTTTTCTTTCTCAATCTTGGCATCATATTCCTTCAAATTTTTCTCATATTCCTCAATTGATTTATTGAGATAATCCCTGTTTATCGTGTATTTTATTGGCTCATCGGATGGTAGGCTTTTCTTTATTCGGAAATAGTCGCTCATTATTCTGCTCCTTTTAGATTTTTATTTTTTTTACTAATTTTCTTAATAATGAAAGCTATTGCTCCCAAAGCTGCTGTTCGTGATATTTCGCTAGCAATATATGAAAGTAACAATCCTGTTGTATCTCCCACAATAAAAAACTTTAACAAATATATCCTAACTTTTTTAAAGCTGTTGTTCAATAAAAAAGGGATGGGCGGCAGCCAATAGGGTGATGCAGAGGAAACTCATTCCTTATTAGTGTGATGTGTTCCTAGCGATGGAGTATATGATTGGGCTATTTCATTGGGGAGGTAATGCTCTTGAGACCGTTCTTTTGAAAGAGGACCAGTTGATTAAATTCGCCATGCAAGATTACACATCAATTCGACTTATACCATGATTGCTCATTTCCAGCATATCAAACAGCTTTTGAATGGCGTTTTGTGACCAATGAAGATCATTCTTTAAGGCCTTCCTTTTCAAAGGAATTTCGGCAATCGGATGCCCACCATTATCTATATGCAATAGTTAAAGAATTTTCTGCAGCTGAATCATTTTTGGTAAAATTGAATAAGAGGTGATAGGAATGGTTCATAAAATGGGACTGTATGGAGAATATTTTCAATCCATCCTAGAAGGAAAAAAGAAAGTAGAAGTTCGTCTGAACGATGAAAAGAGAAGGAAAATTAAAGTTGGCGATACGATTGAATTTATTAAGGTTCCTCAACAAGATGAAACATTACAAGTTCAAGTAACAGGAGTAATAAAATATGATACGTTTAGGGAAATGTACGAAGATATTCCTTTTACAGAATTCGATTGCGAAGGATGGACAATGAAAGAAATGATAGACGGGACATATGAGATTTACACTCCAGAACAAGAAAAAGAGTGGGGAGCATTAGCAATAATCATCAAATATTAAAGCAATGGCAAAGAAATACCATTGCTTTTTCTATTGCTAATTTAGCTTGCGAATTGGAGCTCAAAAACCGAATCCGTTAAGCATTTTCAATCCATTTTGTATTTATTTAATAAAGAAACTTATCCAAAAAAAACAAAAGAAAACTACCTGCAAAAAAGAAAATGGCTATCCCTGTTATAACATACATAACAATTTCAAACCAAGAAAGTTTTCTTTCTAATCGCTTATTTTTCAGTTGTCTGAAATAGATATAGCCACAAAATAATAATACGAAAGCAGCAATTTCTTGGATGCCCTCCAATATTTTTATTACAAAAGCGCTCACCCTCCCACCTTTCAAATGGCACTGAACTAGCACTAGGAGATCTCCAGTCATCGTCACAAGGTGCACAGAAATTTCAAAAAACGCAAGAACTCCTGTTGCTTCAACCCAAACCTGTCTAAATTTATCTAACGCTGAATCATTTTTTCTTCTTCAGTATATGCTGAATTCTTCATTTCTCTTAATCCCGATTTTCTAGTGTTTTCACCCTTGTTGTTAAATCGTCTACTTTGTGCTGAAGTGTTTCTTCAGGAGGTAGAGGAGCTGTCGATTTCATTTTTTTAATCATCTTAATCATTACGAAAAAAATGGCGAGGAAACTTACAAGAAGTACAGTTGTACTAATAATATCTCTCAGGTTAAAAATCGTATGTATCATAATTATTAGCCCCCTTAAATTGTATCGATTTTATTATTTACTGAGTGACATACAAAAAAGTTTCAAAAAAATTTTTTTAGACACTATAAATACAGAAATCGAATCATTTTTCCTCGCATATTATATGGGACAAATTGTATTTCAAGAGCTAAAAGTAATTTGAAATAAATGTCTTTACATATCCTATAGGGAAAAGCTTATAAAAATCGTAAAGATGCTTAAGATAGGGGATACGATAGGTATGACTGGGGTGAGTAAATGCACAAAACGGGACAAGTAATGCGACAAGCCGTCTACAATATTTATATGTATCGCTCTGATTATATACAGGTTTTCGCACTGATTAGATTATTTCAGTTTTTATTAATTGTTCCTGTAACAGCTATCGTATTTAAGCTAATGCTGCGAGTAACTGGGTACACACATATTACTGAGCAAAATATTCAAAGTTTTATGGGGCATCCCTTTGTCATCTCGATGATTATTCTTTTGATAATGCTCATTTTGCTATTTATTTATTATGAAATGGGTTTTCTTTATATAATGGCCTTTCATCAACAAAGAGGTATTCGCTATCGATTTCTACACATATGGCAGCAACTCAATCGTAAGGTTATTTACTTTTTTAGCATTCAAATTCTTTTTTTAATTATTTATATTGCACTTTTATTGCCATTAACTTCATTAATATTTCCGCTTACGTTCACACAAGCCATTTCCCTTCCGCATTTTTTGACAGATGAAATCATGAGCAGTCGTTCTGGTCGTTTACTTTATGCGGCTATTACAATTGTTTTAGTAATAGTGGGGATACGTAGCATTTTGGCATTGCCGATTTTTACAATCCAGCCGAAAATATCAATACTTCGTTCATTTATACAGAGCTGGCGTTTTTCAAAGCGGGGCTTGTTGGGACTCCTTAGCTTATTAGCTATGCTTGTTACGGTTCATTTACTTGTAATGCTTGGAATTACGCTTATAAGCACCTTGCCATTATATATTTTGGAGCGTTTGATTCCTAGTACAGCACTTGTCACAGCGGCAATTACTCTTGCTTTTTTAGAAATGGTCTTTGTCGTGTTATTTAGTTTACTGCAAGCAATGTTTTCACAAGTAATGGTGGCAATTACCTATAATACGTCAATTTTAGGTAAGTCAAGATTTACACCGAAATTTAGAAAAAGACGCTATAAGCCATTGACTTTCATCATTTTGGTTGTTTTCATCGCATTAAGTGTGATGAATGTTATTTCATTAGAGAAAAGTGTCTATGCACCAGATACAAAAATAATTGCACATCGTGGCTACACGAAGGGGAATGTGGAAAATACGATCAGCGGCCTTGTTAGTGCAGCAAGTTCGGGTGCAGATTTAATCGAAATCGATATTCAACAAACCGTTGATGGACAATTCGTAGTATTTCATGATCAAACATTAAGAAGACTTACAGGTAAAAATGGTGTAATCGCCAATATGACGCTCGGTGAATTAAAAACGTTAACCATTCATGCTAATGGCTTTAACGACAAAATTTCATCATTAGATGATTTTATTGAAATAGCAAAATCACTAAATGTTTCCTTACTGATTGAATTAAAAGTTCATGGTAAAGAAAAGGAAGATGTATTGCCCAAGTTAGTAAAAAAACTAAAGGCTTACAAGGTTCTCGATAAGTATTATGTGCAATCTTCAGATCCTCAAATGATGTCACAGTTAAAAAAATTGGCGCCGAACTTACATGTTGGGATTGTCTATGCATTAAATATCGGGCCGATGGATGAAACGGTTGATTTTATTTCACTTGAGGAAGCATGGGTAACAGACCAGCTAATCTCAGAGATGAAGCAACAAAAAATTGATTTGTTTGTATGGACATTGAATAATAATCGGTCATTACATGAATTTATTCGGAAAAATGTCAATGGAGTCATTACCGATCTCCCCGATACGGCTTTGGATATACGAAGAAAGCAAAATGAGCGTGAATACTTTTTACAGCGTATACTAAACCTATTTCAATTCATGTTTTAAATTTACATGTACAACCTGATTAAATGGAATACCCGCGCGAGGTGATCAAATACCCGCGAACCAAACAGTATAAGGGAAAGCCGCGATTCTTTACGATGAAGAATCGTGGCTTTTTTAGGGGAATGCTAAAAAAAGTTGGCAATGCTGTAACCTTTTTCTTTTATAACCGACTACTACTATGAATTCGGGAAATGAAGGAGATGCTTTTTTTATGAAAATGACGAAAGTCGTACCATTTGCAATGTCAGCATTATTAATCGGGGGCGCTGTAGTAGCTCCAACTGCATCAGCCAACGAAGGAGAAGCCGTTGTGACGAACGCTACTGATAATAATGAGCAAAATCCACAAGTTCAACCTATTTTTATTAAAATAGCTGGAACAATTGAGAATGTTGAAAAACGTGAGGATTCAACTTATTACACTGTGAAAGAAGACGAAAATACAAATGTTTTTGTCGTAAATGACGAAACACTAGTTTTCGATAATACTGGTAAAGAAGTTAAACTACAAAAGGGTGATCAAGTAACAGCTTACACATATGCAAATAAGCCAATGCTTATGATTTATCCACCACAATATAACCCAGAAGTAATTATTGTGGAAACAAAAGAAATGGGAACTGTTGAAGTAGACTTTTTCAATAAAGAATTAGTGAATACTGATAACACGTTAAAATTAAATGTTGGCAAAGAAACAGAATTACTTAGCCTATCTGGTAAAAAAGTAAAAGCGAAGGATTTAGCAGACCAACATTTACTAGTGTTCTACAAAATTACAACAATGAGCATTCCAGCACAAACACCACCTTCAAAAGTTGTCGTTTTAGATACGATTGCACAAGAGCCTGGTAAAGAGGATCCGTCTAAAGCTGCTGTACAAGAAATTATTAACAATGATTTTTATGAGGTAGAAGGTACTAAAATGGTACCACTACGTTTAATTGCCGAAGAGTTAGGCTTTAAAGTAGAATCAACAGGATATGGCGCTATTATTTCTAAAGGCGCATTATCTTATACCATTACGCGTGGTCAAAAAGAATATGGCTATAATAAAGCACTTCGTCATTTTGAAGTAGCACCAGCTTTATTAGAACCAACAAAAACATATGTACCAGTTGAATTTGTTGAAGAATTAATGAAATAAAATGTTGTTTACCCCCTTCATGGCATCGCGCTGTGGAGGGGGTTTTATCTTGACTCAGTAGATGCTTTAGAAAGGATGCGGCTCATTTGACGCTCTCAAGAAAGTATAAAGCCGGAAAGGAAATCAACCCCTCGTTATGGTGATGCGCCATAAAAGTGATTTCTATTAAATTTTGGTCCATCATTGGAAGTTTGAGGTGACATTTTATTTAAAACATATGTCATGTGAGTAAGTTGATTGGAGTGGAGACTGGGTGACTCCTTGGGGATTAGCGATAGAGGAACGAAGGCTAAAACCATCACATCCTGTGATAACGCCTTCGTGACCAACATCGTGTTGGCCCGAGACCCTGGAGCAAAGCGAAGCGGCTCATCGGACGCCCCCAGGAAAGCGCCCAGTCGGAACGGAAATCAACTACACGCTACGGTGATGAGCTATTCATTTCTCATAATTCTCTTTAAATGCAAAGAGTATTTTTGTACAATAAGAGAATTAAAGTCAGATTCTTAAAGGAGAACTATATGAAGCAGGCATTAATTATAGTGGATATGCAGGAAGCATTCTTTTTGGATAGTGAAAACTACTTATTTGATTATGAAAAAGTGTTAAATAATATTAATATGTTAATAACTTGGGCTCGTAATAGTGAAGTTCCTATTATTTTTATCCAGCATACAGATTCAAATAAGGATGACGATTTTGCGTTTGGTAAGCCAGGCTGGGATCTATATCACGGGCTTCTAAGACAACCAGAGGATAAAGTGATTCAAAAAACAACGTGGGATGCATTCTATCAAACGGAATTAGCACAATACATACAGGAACAACAAATTGAACAGCTTATTTTCGCTGGTGCTCAAACAGAATTTTGTCTTGATACAACCATCCGAAACGCCTATAGCCGTGGATACCATCATAATATTTTAGTTGAAGATGCACATTCCACACTAGATAGTCACGTATTAAATGCGCAGCAAATTATAAAGCATCATGAGTCCGTATGGCACAATCGATTCGTGAACATTCAGCCAAGTACTTTTTTAAAAACTAAGTAAAGAGGGGTTTCAATAATGCTCATAAATAGCCAAGAATTCTATATCAATGAACTTCATTATACAATTAGATCTGCCAATATCGAAGATGCCCAAGCATTATCTGATTTAAGGCTACAGCTTGATGGAGAAACGGAAAATTTCGATCGAGAACAAGGGGAAGGCTTTATCGATACGAAAGGATTTGAAGCGATTATTAAGGACGACTCAGAAAGTCCAAGAAATTTGTGTTTAGTGGCAGTGGTCGATAATCGCATCGTCGGATTTTCTAGATGTGCGGGCTCGCCATTTAAAAAAATTGCTCATAAAGTAGAATTTGGTGTAGGTGTTTTAAAGGAATTTTGGCGCTATGGGATAGGTAAAAATTTCTTAAATGCTTCGATAGAGTGGGCTGACGCTAATAACATTAAAAAAATGGCCTTGACTGTTGTAGAGACAAATGACAAAGCAATTTTGCTCTATAAAAAGCTTGGCTTTGAAGTTGAAGGCGTCTTAAAAAATGATAAACTCCTTTCAGATGGCAACTATTATAATACGATTGTCATGGGAAGAATTAAGGCATAATTTTAAAATAAACCAGCTAAGCAAATAGGTGCTTAGCTGGTTTTTTTACAACAAAAACAACTTGCTTTTCAAATTAGCTACTAAAAAATGACCTGGACATACGATCCTTTACAAACGCGTAATGCATATTTGAATTTAACGATACGTATATTGAGAATTGCTATGGCAAGATGGAAGACGGTCTAAATGGTGGTCTCCTGAAGAGAACTATAAATAGCTTAATTAGTGTTTTTGAAAAATAACGCTTAAAGTAGAAAATGTTGTATATTTTTAGCTAAAAGTAACTTATCTGTAAAAATGCCGTTATTTACAATAACTTTTGCTGAATTTTCTGATTATAATTAAAGAGAACAAATTATAAGGGGTTGATAGAATGTCAGTAAAGGTTAATCCAAACGTTGAGCTAAGCCACCCATTATCACCATTATCTGAAGTAGAAATTGAAAAAGCTGTTCAAATAGTCAAGGAACAACAACAGTTGTCTGAACATGTACGATTTATGTCGGTGATGTTACATGAACCTAAAAAATCAGAAGTACTAAATTACAAACCAGGTAATTCTGTAGATCGCCAAGTATTTTTAGTGATTTTAGATGATAAAGAATTGAAAACATATGAAGCAGTTGTAAATTTAACTTCAGAAAAAGTTGATTCCTACGAACATATTCCTGGCGTACAACCAAATGTAGCCTTAGAGGAATTTGAGCAATGTGAAGAATTAGTAAAGAGCCACCCTGATTTTGTAGCAGCATTACAGAAACGTGGCATTGACAACCCTGAATTAATTATGGTGGATCCTTGGTCAGCAGGGAATTTTGGTGTTCAGGAACATGAAGGTAAACGTTTACTTCGTGCGATTTGTTGGCAAAAAAAATCGCTAGAAGATAACGGATATGCTTACCCTTTAACAGGTATTGTAACGTATGTAGACCTAAACAAAATGGAAGTTTACAAAGTAGAAGATCACGGGGTACGTCCAATTCCAACAACATCAGGTAATTACCATCCTGAAGTTGATGAATCAATTGTGTTTAGAAATGACTTAAAACCATTGGAAATCATTCAACCTGAAGGTCCAAGCTTTACAATTGAAGGCAATTTGATCAAATGGCAAAAGTGGAGTTTCCGCTATGGATTTACACCACGTGAGGGCCTTGTATTATACACAATTAATTACCATGACAAAGGCAAGGATCGTCCAGTTCTTTATCGTGCAGCATTATCAGAAATGGTTGTCCCTTATGGTGAACCAACATTTTCGCATAACACACAAAATGCCTTTGATGCTGGTGAATATGGAATGGGTCAATTAGCCAATTCGTTAGAACTAGGTTGCGACTGCTTAGGCGAAATTCAATACTTTGATGGTGTTGTAGCTGATGTTAAAGGAAATGCGCGTACGATCAAAAATGCGATTTGCTTACACGAAGAAGATTACGGGATTGGTTGGAAACATACAGATTGGCGTACAGGTCATGTAGAAGTACGGCGCTCACGTCGACTAGTGATTTCATTTTTCTGTACAGTTGGAAATTATGATTACGGCTTCTATTGGAGTTTCTACCAAGACGGTACGATTGAAGCTGAAGTCAAACTAACAGGTATTTTAAGCACTGGTACATGTGAAGATGGCATCCAAACAAAATATGGATCTGAGATTTCTCCAGGATTAAACGCATCACATCATCAACACTTCTTTAATTTCCGACTTGATACGATGTTAGACGGTGAAAATAACTCAGTAGTTGAAACAGAAACAGTATCAGAAACATTGGGAGAACACAATCCGAATGCCAATGGTTTCTATCCTCTTTCACGTATCTTTAAAACGGAGAAGGAAGCGTTACGTAATTTAGATTTAAAAACGCAGCGTACTTGGAAAATTATCAATAAAAAATCACTTAACCGAGTGAATCAACCTGTTGGATATAAAATTTTGCCTGGCGAAAATTGCTTCCCATTTGCTCATGAAGAAGCAAGCGTTATGAAACGTGCTGGTTTCCTCAAACACCATTTACACGTTACGCAATTTGATGAAAATGAAAAATATGCAACAGGTATGTATCCAAATCAACATGCTGGAGGAGATGGACTTCCAAAATACGTTGAGAAAAACCGTTCAATTGATGATGAAGATATCGTCGTTTGGTACACAATGGGCCATCATCATATCCCGCGCCCTGAAGATTGGCCTGTAATGCCAACTGCATACATCAATTTCCAATTGAAACCAGTTGGATTCTTTGATCGAAACCCAGCAATAGACGTTCCTAGACCGGACAAGAAGTGTCACACAACCTCGTCTTGTCATATACAATAAAACTCTTAAAGGAGTGATTAGATGCTACCATTCCTAAGCATGTTGGTGATTGTTACTTTTACGGTAATCACTAACCGTTTATTAAAACAGCGTTTTGCTAATCATGGCATGGCCAAGTGCTGTATAATGCTGATTTCTATGACCATGAGTACTGCTGTTGGGATGAATATGGCTACCTGGCTTCCGGATATGGTACTAGGTGCAATAGCATCTATTATTATTTCTATTGCATTAGGCTATTTACTGTCAACAGGCTTACCAATGTACCTATTCATGGAAAGTGTAGGATCTAGTTTTATGGGAGCAATGATGGGCGCGATGCTAACATTAATGACCACCCAATATTTAACGTTAAGCATTATCTTTTTTACAATGATGTTTATTGTAAGTGCTATCATTTCTATCGGTGTATGGAATCGTGAGATGTTTCCTATCTTTATAAAAGCCATTCCAAAGCATATTTATATTGTGGCTGGTTTAATGCTTTGTGTACTAGTATTAAGTAGTTTTGAGATTCAAAATGAGGTACCTGCAAAAGAAGAACAACAGCATCAACATCATCATTAAAGGGGTCGATAATTATGCTAAATGTTAAACCGAATATTGAAAAATCTGGCATTCAATTCAAAAAGGAATATGACAATTTTATTGGTGGTGAATGGGTAGCACCTGTAAATGGAGAGTATTTCGATAATATTACGCCTATCACGAAAGAAGTATTTACACGTGTAGCTCGTTCAACAAAAGAAGATGTAGAGCTAGCATTAGATGCCGCTCATGAAGCCCAAAAAACTTGGGGGAAAACACCCGTAGCAGAACGGGCACGTATCTTACTAGCCATTGCTGATCGTATGGAAGAAAACCTTGAAAAAATTGCAAGGGTAGAAACTTGGGATAATGGGAAAGCGATTCGTGAAACTATGTATGCTGATATTCCATTGGCAATTGATAATTTCCGCTATTTTGCAAGTGCCATTCGCGCACAACAAGGGCAAGTGACACCTTTTGATGAGGATACAGTAGCTTATCATTTCCAAGAACCTATTGGTGTAGTTGGCCAAATCATTCCATGGAACTTTCCTATTTTAATGGCAGCTTGGAAATTGGCGCCAGCACTTGCTGCAGGAAATAGTGTTGTATTAAAATTAGCAGAACAAACGCCGGTATCATTCTTATTCGTAGTTGAACTTATTCAAGACCTATTACCAAAAGGTGTATTAAACGTCATTAATGGTTTTGGTGTAGAGGCAGGGAAAGAGTTAGCTTCAAGTCCACGTATTGCCAAAGTGGCCTTTACGGGTTCTACAGCTGTCGGCAAACTGATTATGAAATATGCATCTGAGAATCTAATTCCTGTTACACTAGAGTTAGGTGGCAAATCTCCTAATATCTTCTTTGAAGATGTCATGGATGCTGATGACGGATATCTAGATAAGGCGATTGAAGGATTAGTTATGTTTGCTTTAAATCAAGGTGAAGTTTGCACTTGTCCATCTAGAGCCTTGATCCATGAGTCTATTTATGATCGTTTCATGGAAAAAGCTATTGAACGAGTAAAGCAAATTAAAGTGGGTGATCCATTCGAACTTGAAACAATGATGGGTGCACAGGCTTCAGAAGAACAACATAAAAAAATTCTTTCTTATTTTGAAATTGCCAAACAAGATGGCGCAGAATGTTTAATCGGTGGCGCCGAAAATCACCTTGATAATTTAGATGGTTATTTTATTAAACCAACTATTTTTAAAGGCAATAACAAAATGCGTATTTTCCAAGAAGAAATTTTCGGTCCAGTATTGGCAGTGACTACGTTTAAAACCTTCGAGGAAGCGATTGAAATTGCAAATGATACTATGTATGGATTAGGGGCAGCTGTATGGTCACGTAATACAAACGTTACCTATAAAGCAAGTCGAGAGATCCAAGCAGGACGTGTTTGGATAAATACGTATCACCAATACCCTGCTGGTGCAGCATTTGGCGGCTACAAAAAGTCAGGCGTCGGTCGAGAAAATCATTTAAAAGCTTTAGAATCGTATCAATCGACTAAATGTGTTTTAGCTAGTTACAATGAACAGGCGCAAGGATTCTTTTAATTTTACCTAAGAGTGAAGTGAGGGGGCGGCTTATTGAGTAGCTATTATCCAATCCAACCTGAATTGGTCCAAAAAACGTATTCTTATAGAGAACTGACTCCAAACAGCAATTTAAACCAGGATATACTATTTTATTATGAGTTTGAACCAATAGGCATTAATAGTGATATTCATGTTATTCCTGATGCTTGCCAAGATTTAATGTTTTACATTGGCAAAGATCAAAAGGTTGTCTTAGGGAATACCCCGACTACACGTGAAATTTATTCATTTACCCCAAAAGGTAAATATTTTGGTGTTCGTCTAAATCCGAAACAAACAGTTATTCAATACAATTGCGCATTAAAACAAATTGTTCAACAACCGTTTGTAAATGTTGAATTAGGCTGCACACTGGACTCTAAATTTATACAAGCTGTTTTTGAAGCAGGTGATTTCGAACAAAGAGTGCAGATTTGTAATGAGTATTTTTGTTCTCAAAAAAAGGAAAAAAGCTTAGGTGATGAAATATTCGCTACTTGTTTTGATTCTATTATTGAAAATAATGGGCTGTTCTTACCAGATGTAATTCAGCATAAAACAGGTTATTCTGAGCGATATATCCGAGAACTTTTCTACAAAAAAACTGGATTTGGACCAAAAAAGCTAAGTAAATTCATACGTATTCAACTCTTACTTCAACATTTTTCTTTTGAAGAGACACCTGTAAACATTGACCAATATGGTTACTATGATCCTTCACATTATTACAAAGATTTTAAAAGCTTACTTGTCATAACACCTGCTGAATATATAAAAGAATTTTTAGGTTGGAAAAATATAAAACGAAAGTTTCTATCTTATTAGCCCCTCAAAGCTTTCACTCTTTCTTAAAAAAACATACTAACATTTTAGTATGTTTTTTTTATTCATGAACTGTATTCTTTCTTCCAGAAAAAAACATTTAGTTTAACTACATTAACGATTCGTTACCCTAATTTTGGCTGGAATTTTGGACTAGGTGAATTTGGTTATTTATGTTAATTGCAACATTACTTATGGCAACAATGTATTTTACTATGACATAAGGAATTTCTGAACTTTCTACAATATTACCACATGCAGGTGACCCTTATTCTTTTGTAAGGGGAGCTATGGGAAGGTATGAAGGTTTTATTACGGGAATCGGGGTTCTTCTACAATATATAATCGCAGGACCAGTAGTAGCGATTGTATGGGAGGATATGTGGATTTCTTATTCCCTGAAATTCCAGCAGCAATAATTTTTGGTATTTTTATGATAGTGCATATTATCGGTATTAAAGCGTATGCAACCATAGAAATGGTTTATTTTCTGTGGCTGTTGGATTATTAGCTTAAAAACAACTCCCATATTTGGAGATGAACAAAACAAATAACATTACATAATATAAAAATAAGAAATATTTATCTCCATTCAGTCAAACATCTACTGAATGAAGATAAAGCCTCCGGCGGATGTCATGGATTTTTTATTTTGGGTGCACAAATAAAAATACGGACTCAAATTCGCCAAGGGGCAATTGTAAAAAAAATGTTTGTTTATTAATTTTATATTTATAA
>NZ_JBHZDH010000005.1:109897-142407 GCF_042755925.1 Lysinibacillus sp. NPDC059133
CGCAGTCTAACCCTCTCGAATTGGGTCTCGGGGTCTCGGTTTTGGTTTTAAGAGCCCGGATTTTGTTTTTGTTTTGTGCTGGCACAATTCAAAATCCGGACTCAATTACGCCAAGGCGAAATTGAAAAGAAAAGGATGATGTATTATTTCTATAGTTAGAACGGGTACCCTTCCTAGCGGAGAAATACATGACGGCGTGGAAGATGTTGTTTGGGACATTGATCGTTGGGAAAATGACGGCGGTAGAAGTATTGGCACGAGGCGGGGGTTTTGATAAAGCGCCCTATATTAAATTTTGATGAAGTGGGAGGCAAGCTTGTCTCCCTTTAAATATTTAGAAGGACAAGTTTCGACTAAAAATATTTCTATTGCCTTCCACAATCTTATGTGGAGGGCTTTTTTTAGCTTGATTAAACCCTTTCTACTTTTTCATTTGGCTCAACTATCGTTTTGTAAAATTAATAAACTTGTAAGGAATGAGTAAGAAAAAAGAGACAATCGATTCGTACAATTAAAGTACGAAATGAAAGGGGCTGATCTAAATGATACTAATTAGAGGAACCGATCTAATGGCTAAAAATTTTACTGAGGAAGATATTCCATTACTTAAACAAAAGTTACGTGAAAGTTGTGCTCAGAGTTGGAAAACGAAAGGATACAAATTAACTAGCATCGATACACTTACTAATGAAGTTGGCATATCAATCGAATTTTTTTACAGGCTTTATAAAACAAAAGAAGAGCTCTTTCTAGAAGTACTGTCAATGATTCAAAATCAATTGAAAGAACAATGGCACTCTATGATACAGACTAACTCAGGTATTGAAGGGTTTAACTTCTTTCAGCAGAAGTCTCACCCTCTATAGGTGGTGAGATGAATGCGGATCTAAGCTACTTTTCAACGGTATCCAAACACCAGCTGAAATAGAGGAACTCAGTCTAAGAACGTCACGTCCTGTGGCAACGACTGAGTGACCAACATCACGTTGGCCCAAAGCCTCCGGCGGATGTCACGGAATCGGTAAGGAGTTCTTTGTGCATGCACAAAGCCGATTCCGGACGCAATTATGCCGAGGCATAATTGATAAAAGCTATGAACTGGCTTTTTGAAGAGTATGTAAAGCATCCTACATTATATAATTTCAACAATCCAGATTATCATTTGTTTTTAAAAAAGCTACCTAAAGAAAAAATTGAAAGTCTAAGAGAAAATGATAAAATTTTTTTTGATGAAGCTAACGGAGGTAAACTAAAATGATTAAACAATTAGATATTGCTTTGAGTAAGGTAAATAAGAGGGTAGGAGTAAATGTGAAAACGCCAAAAGTAACAAAATCAAAACTGAAATATAATAGGTATTTTACAACTGTCGTAGGAGTAGGAGGATTAACATTAGGAATTATTGGTCCATCGAAATCGTTGTTAGTTCTCGGGACAATAGGTATTTTGAGTTCTATTGCAACAACAAATGAAATAAGAAAAATTTAGAATGCTGAACTGTGCTAGGTCAAGGGGAATAAGAAAAATGTATGAAGCGGCTTGAGCCCGAAATTTTAAAGGCTCAGGTCGTTTAATCGTTTCTGCTAGCATATTAATGGAATAGTATCAACCGCATAAAATGATTTCTTGACGTTTGTTTGAGAATAAATATTTAATTATATGAATAGGAAATTGAAACTTTTTCCATTTATAAACGTATTAAATAAGAGAAATAGTAGGAGGTGAAATTTTGGAAGAAAATATTCAGGGAAAACAAAAGAATGAGTTAGTCGAATGGATAAAGGCGATTGTATTCGCTTTATTGGTGGCGTTTGTCATCAAACAGTTTTTATTTACGCCAGTACTCGTAAAAGGTGCTTCTATGATGCCGACACTGGAAGACCACGATCGTGTTATTATTAACAAAATCGGTCCGAAATTTAAGGCGATTGATCGATTTGACGTTGTTGTAATTAAAATGAATGAAGAAACAAATTATATAAAACGTATCATTGGTCTACCAGGGGATAAAATCGAGTATAAGGATGATCAATTATACATAAACGGAGAGAAGTTCAGTGAACCTTATTTAGAGCAATTCAAGAAGGAATTAAAAGATACTGGATCACTCACTTATGATTTTACGTTAGACCAAAATTTAGGTGAAACTACCGTACCTGAAGGGCAATACTTTGTTTTAGGTGATAATCGTCGCGTAAGTAATGATAGTAGAAATCCTGAGGTAGGGTTTATTCCGAAAGAAAGAATAATGGGTACAACAAGCATCATCTGTTGGCCGGTCAAGCATATTGACTTCAGTTTTAACTGATGTTTCGAAAGCTTATAAACTTGATAAAGATAATAAACATAACCACTCCTCAACGAGTGGTTTTTTGTTGTCAGTTGTTCAATCAACAACAGTGGAAAACAGACGATCAAAGGGTATCATATCAGGTAACAATCATTGACTAAAGGGCAGGGATTGTTTAGTAAGTGTCACTTCATTGAAAGAAATGGCATAGCATATTTAATTTTTAATATGCTATGCCATTTAAATTTATCTATCCTTTATTAATTCAAATCTATATTTCCTGACTTCGTTACGATTTGCATCTTATGATCACCATTACCTGAAATACCTTGTAACCCCTTTTTTGTCTTTGAATTGCCGTTTAAAGTTAAGTCAATTGATTGTCTACCACTGTTTGTGTTGATATCTAATTCTAAATTAGGCTGTTCTTCATCAAAATTCACTGATACTTTACCACTTGTGGTTGTTATCTTTACATCATTATTCAATTTTATAAAATGAAGTTTAACATGACCGCTGCTTGAGCGTATTTCAATGTCATTTTGAATTAATTCCTTTCCAGTAACATTACCAGAAGATCCATCAAGAATTATTTTCCCTTTGAATTGCTTAGGTACTTTAACTTCCAAAGTCGGTTTTTTACTAAGATTAAATAATCGTGTAATATCAGAATCCAATTTAATCGATAACTGTTTTGAAGACTTCTCTACTATTGCACCCGGTCCGTCATCATTAACCGTTAAATTTGCTTCTATTTCATTTGTTTCACTTGGAGAAAACACAACATCTGTACTTGCAAAATTGATCAAAATCTCCTCAATATCTTCTATGGATTTTTTGTTTACGACGACTTCTTCCTCCCTTGTAGAACAGCCTGCAAGCATAATTAGTAATAAAAATAAACTGATGGTTGTTTGTTTAATCATTTTCCGCCCTCCTTAAACTTGATTATATTAAATGACGTAAGGTCAGTATCAAATTTTATCCAACAGGATGTTTAAATTACTTGAAAGTGACGTTGCGTCATCTTTTATACTGTTATTAGAGCTTTTACTTTAAACTAACTTAAAAGGAGAATCCTATTATGAAGAAAGACGATATTATTATTTATGCTTGCGTTATTATTGGAGCAGGAGTCGGTTTACTTTTTGATAATGCTTTTCCAGGGGTACTAATTGGCTTAGGAATTGGTTACGTATTAAAAACCATGTTTTTTAATCATACAAATGAATAAGAAAGTAGGGTATTAACTTGTTTCATATTAACGAATTTAAAAAACTGAGCGGTGTATCAGTTAGAACCTTTAGATATTATGACAAAATCGGACTACTGAAACCTGTGTCAAAAACTGAAGGAGGTCATCGATTATACTCATACACTGAGTTAAAGAAACTTCAGCAAATACAATTCTTAAAAACTATAGGATTTCAATTAAGTGAGATCAAAATGATGTTAGAGTCCGAAGAATGGGATTGGTCGAATAGTCTAATGAAACAATTATCTTATGTTATTAGTGAACAGGACCGTCTTTCAAAGATAGAAATTAGTTTAAGGGAACTAATAAACGGTATAGCGATTGATGGAGAAGAATTTAGGATTAAAAAAATTATGGATTTATATAATAATCAGGATTCTAAAGAAGTATTAAAAAATAATCGGGATACATTAAATTTTAAAAACACGGAAGCACTAGAAAAACTTCCAAAAATGGGTAGTAGCGATCCAGACTCTTTAGAGTGGATTGCTTTAGTAGGGCAATTAAAAAAGCATATGCACCTTGGTTATAGTCATACACGAATACAAAATATCATTAAGAGAATGGATGTAAAAAAAGGTGAAGACTTTAATGACGAAGATGCTTTTTTAGATAAACTTTGGGACATTAGAATGTCACCTGAGGAATCCGAAAAATATAATTTATATCCAATGGATCAGGAAATCCTTAACTTTATGGAAAAGGCATATATATATTATCTCGGACATAAATCATAGTTGTTTGAAATGCGGAGGGGAAAGATGGGAACAGATATATTAATTTATTTGGGTGGCTTAGCTCTTTTAGATACATTAAGCCCTACGATTATTGGTATTACTTTATTTCTCGTTTTAACAGACAATAGAAATTTAACATCAAGATTATTCGCATATCTACTTACGGTTGGGCTACTCTATTTTTCATTAGGTATCATCATGATGTTAGGCCTGAATTTTATTATGGAAGCATTCTCTAACATTTTTCAAAATAAAATAGTTAGCTGGGTCATCTTTATAGTAGGGGTGATATTATTTATTGCTAGCTTTTTTATCCCTGCAAATAAAAAAAGTAATATTCCAAAGCCTAAAACTCAAAGCATATTCTCCATTATTATTATTGGTGTTACGACTTTTATCATTGAGGCAGGCACAGCTTTACCGTATTTTGCTGCTATTGGCTTATTAACGACAATAGATATACCTTTTTATCAGTGGCTTCTAATTATAGCAGCATACAATATTATTATGATTCTACCGGCTCTGCTTATATTTTTAGGGTATAAATTGTTTGGAAAGTTGATAAATCCTTCCTTAGTTAAACTTCGGAATAAAATATCAAGCAGTTCAAGTTCTGCCTTATCCTGGATTATGTGTATAGTTGGGGTAATATTAATATTTTACACTATAGATTATCTATAATAAGTTTTTTGAATGAAACAGGTATTAACACCGTTAATCATTATGTTGATTTTATAAAGGGAGGTATTCGTCATGAGTAATAAATGGTTAGAATGGGCGAAGAAGATCCAATCAATTTCCCAAGCAGGATTAACTTTTTCAAAAGATGTTTACGATATTGAACGTTATGAAGAATTAAGAAATTTAAGTGCCCAGATCATGAGAGAATACACTGGGTTAGAAATGAAAAAAATCAAGGATTTATTTACGAATGAAACGGGATATCAAACACCTAAAGTAGATGGTCGAGGAGTAGTATTTCATACCAATAAAATACTAATGGTAAGAGAAAAAAATGATGATAGATGGTCTTTGCCCGGTGGTTTCTGTGATATAGGTTTATCGCCTAGTGAAAACATTGTAAAAGAAATTAAAGAAGAAGCAGGATACAATGTAGTTCCAACGAAATTACTTGCTTTATTGGATATGAATAAGCACCCTCATCCTCCTCAACCATATCACTATTATAAATTATTTGTTCAATGTGAGATTATTGGCGGGCAAGCAAGAACTGGTTTGGAAACAAAAGGAGTAAAATTTCATCATGAAGATCATTTACCTATGCTTTCTTTAGGGAGAAATACAAATACTCAAATCAAAATGCTTTTTGAATTTTTAAGGGACCCTACTAAAGATACAATATTTGATTAATAGTTATAAGTTTATGGAAGCGTTGGCTATGAAGGATTGAATTTACGATGATAAACAATCGGCACTATTCCTATGTAATGATAAAAAGTCCAATTTCTTAACTAAAATGTTTAAGAAATTGGGCTTTTATATTGATAGTGTAAAACAACTATAAAAAATTAATCATTTAATCCTTTACCATCGAGAATGTGCTGCGTGTATTTTTCAATCCTTGACACGCGAGTTTTGGATTGTTTAGGTTGAGAAAAATGTAAAATATATGCTCTTTGTCGTCCTGGCGTTAATTTTTCAAAAGCCGTTTTTAAGGCAGGCATTTCATTAAATTTATTGTGAAGTTCTTCAGGAATAATGTATTCCTTATGCTCTTTCATTGGCACTTCTAAACCTGCTTTTTCAACTTCAATGGCTTCATGAATATAATCTTTTATGATGGATTCCATTCCAACTATTTCTTGAACATTGGTGAAACGAATTTGGCGCGCGGCCTGTACATTTTCAGTTTGTTGAATTAAAATCCCATTGGCATCCTTTAACAAGGAACCTTTGTGAAACAGAAGCGCACAATAATCTTTAAATCCATGGATTAACACGACATTTTTGTTCTCAAGCGTGTAACAAGGATGCATCCATTTATATTCTTCGGTCAGCTCGCAGTCAAGAATGATATTTCTCAACACCGAATATTCTTCCTGCCACTTTTTAGCTTTATTTAAAAATTCATCAACCTTCGGATCCATGCTACTATTTGTCATCTAGGAACACCCCTCTACAATTATCTAATCGATTTATAATAAAACATTAATTAGTATCATGTCTAGTTAAAAATAGGGAACTAATATCGCAAATTGCGAACATACTTCAGTGGAAAGAGTGCTTCTTTCTTAGATACAAATAATGGGCAATTGTTGAAGCATTGTGCTTCTGCTATTTGATTGCCGTCAATTTGTGAAAAGCTCCCAGGAACAGATATGAAAATCGTTGAGACGAAAAGAAGCGAAAAAGACACGCGTTTTGAGCTAACAAAAAATACAGAAAGGAAAAACTATCCGTTAAAAGAATCTGCTTCTATAAGAACAGTGGAAAGGGGAAGTATTTTATTTTCAAAAGGTCTTGGAATTAATGGTTATCTAAATGTTATTGGTTTGTTAACATGCAAATAGTGGGTTTGTCTCGAAGTCTTGGAGCGAATTTTTTCCGAGACGGCATAAGACGCAGAATCTAGAAAGAGGAAAAATTAAAAGGATCACCCGGAGGATAGTGACCCTTAGTAAAGATTTGAAGGTGTAAGGTTAAATTAGTATTTCCTTACAATAGTTATGAGCATTATAGGAGGTATTGGGTATTAATAACCTTTATTCATGAAAGCAGCGCCGACAATGATCAGAAGAATGAATAGAACAACAATTAGCGCAAATGCTGAACCAGTTCCACTTCCGTAATATTCAGACATAATAATGCCTCCTCTCTATAATTCATTATATGTACAGTTGGCAAAAGGAACTGCGATATTTATCTTAGGGATGCTTAGTAAAAGATTTTGCGCAGGGGAATGTATTGAAAACCTCAGCGCCATGTATCTATAAAAGGCGTTTAGAAAAAGAACAAAAACGTGAAGAAATGGAATCCCAACAAAATACAAATAAAGATGAGAAATAATAAGCACTTGCTACGGCAGTTTTTTTGTGAAAGGGAAAATAAAAAGGACTGGAGAATTAACCCCAATCCTACTCATACTTTTTTATCTAAACGATTACCCTATTTGATAGCTCAATTTTCATTTAACAAGCCATTATTAAATTAAATAGCCCCAATCTTGCCCCAAATCGATGCCGTAATATGCGTTAACTTACTTGGTTCAAAAGGGTCCTCATCATCAAAAAACTGTATATCAATGTTTTGTCAGCTTGGTGTTTTCAACTTGCGCTAATATCACTTTACATTTGGATAAATCATCGTCGCAGGGTCCACATATTCATCGAACTGTTCTTCCGTTAGTAACCCTGTAGCAATCACTGCTTCTTTTAAAGTTGTACCTTCTTTATGGGCTTTCTTCGCGATTTTTGCCGCATTTTCATAACCGATGTAAGGGTTTAATGCAGTTACAAGCATTAATGAGTTTTGTAAATTATGATCAAGCACTTCTTTATTTGGCTCAATTCCTACAGCGCAATGATCATTAAATGATTTCATTGTGTCCGCAAGTAGGCGAGTGGATTGTAAGAAGTTATAAATAATTACTGGCTTAAAGACATTCAGCTCGAAATTACCTTGGGAAGCGGCAAAGGCAATTGTTGCGTCATTGCCAACGACTTGTGTAACAACCATCGTCATCGCTTCACTTTGCGTTGGATTTACTTTACCAGGCATAATAGATGAGCCTGGCTCGTTTTCTGGAATCGTAATTTCACCGATACCTGAACGAGGACCGCTCGCTAACCAACGAACATCATTGGCAATTTTCATTAAGTCAGCTGCAAGAGCCTTTAATGCGCCATGTGCGACAACGGCTTCATCATGACTTGTTAGTGCATGGAATTTGTTTGCGGCTGAAGTAAAATGTTTGTCAGTAAGTACACTAATTTCAGCTGCTACACGCTCACCAAATTCAGGATGTGCGTTAATACCCGTACCAACTGCTGTTCCACCAATCGCTAGTTCTTTCATATATTCAATATTTTGGACAATCATATGCTCAGATTTAGCAAGCATTGCTACCCAGCCGCTAATTTCTTGACCTAAAGTAAGTGGTGTTGCGTCTTGTAAATGCGTACGACCAATTTTAATAATATCTTTGAATTTCTCTGCTTTGTCATCCAGTGTTGCTTTTAGTAAGCGTAGACGAGGAAGTAAATAATCTTCTACTTTTAACACTGCTGCAATATGCAAAGCTGTTGGGAAAGTATCGTTTGAACTTTGCGATTTATTGACATCATCGTTTGGGTGGATGCGTTCAGCCTCTCCAGCATTTTGTAAAAGTTGGTTGGCGCGGTGGGCAATTACCTCATTGACGTTCATATTTGATTGTGTGCCACTACCAGTCTGCCAAACTACAAGAGGGAATTGATCGTTCCATTGACCATTTAAAATTTCATCAGCTGCTTGCACAATTGCATTTGCTTTAATATCTGAAAGTTTACCTAGTTTATTATTGGCGATCGCAGCACTTTTCTTTAAAATAGCCATTGCTTGAATTAGCTCAATTGGCATATGTTCTGTTCCGATTTGGAAATTCTCTTTACTGCGCTGCGTTTGAGCACCCCAAATTTTATCTGCAGGTACTTTAATTTCACCCATAGTGTCTTTTTCAATACGATAATCCATGTAAAACAGCTCCTTTATATATGTAAATCTCTCCAATTAATAATCATCAATTATGCATTGGCGTAATTGTGTCCGATTTGGCTTTGTGCTTGCACAAAGAAGTTGAAAAACGGATATTCTTAGTCTGATGTAAGAATATCCGTTTGATACATGCTTATTTCAAAAAAATAGGGGGGATTCTGAACTAAGCATGTCGGAGTAAAGAAATAATCTACCGATAATGATAATCGTTATCAATTAAAAAGTCAAATGCTTTACTTGGAATATTTATGGTCATTGAGAACAATTTTCGATGAAAGTTTTATTAGCGTTCGATTCCCGCTTTTTAATAGTTAAGACGCTACCATTAAATGATAGCGTCGGCAGATAAAAAGGGAAGAGCTATCTCTTTTTCTTCCCAATTTCTTTTAATGGTTGTTTTTTAGGTATTTTTTCAAAAATGATACTTACGTGATAGTTGTGGTCGTCTATTTGAGTAATCTGAACAACTTTTGCTTTACGTCCTTTAATTTTTATGTTCTCTTCGACAGTAGGAAGACTAACTAGTAGCTGGCTTAATACGGACGTTTTGTTTTCATAAAAATGAGTTACAAACATATTTTTTCTCCTTATAACTTTTTTTATTAAACCTAGAAAAAAACTTGAGTTTCTTACCTTCCTTTTCTATTCGTATGTAATCTAAAAGAGACAGGAGGTTCATTAGAAGGGGGAAGGTTTTACTCAATGTATGATAAGAACCTATCGTATAGAACATTTGTTATACTGCGGCAGACCCTATTTTGGAAGCATTTTAGTGGCTTGACGAAAAAGTGAAAATCAATTATGATGTATCGGAAATAAATTAACAATGATTGGAAGTAGTAATGAATGTAGTTTGCTTTAGAGAGATGATGGCTGGTGGAAATCATCGCAAACCATTTATGAACTCGTCCAGGAGTTTTTATGCTGAAGAAAGTAAGCATAAACGGCAACTACCGTTATAGTAAAGTGAGCTTTTTAGCTAATCAGAGTGGTACCGCGGATAACTTCGTCTCTATATTTATTTGAGATGAAGTTTTTTTATTTGGGAAATTGAGAAACGCTCGAATACCGGATCGCTCAGAAAAGATGAATTGCTTCATCGACAAAATTCTCGGGCTGTGTGTGTTTATAAAAATATACGAGGGGGGAAATGTATGGAGATTACAAAAAAACAGGCAACTACAGTAGGATTAGTAGCTCTTGTATTTTCAGCACTTTTAACTTCGATGAGCCAGGTTTTCTATGCAAAGTAGGTGCAAGAAGTACCGACATTTTTATTTACGGGTATTAGTTTTTTCATGACAGCTATTTATTTCTCTTTCTTTGCACGCAAACAGAAACAAGCTAATCGGTGGAAGGGAAATATAAATGATGTAGTGAAGTTGAATGTCGCATCCGTGTTAGCTTTTATGGGGTTTTATTTCGCTCTAAAATATGTAGAGTCAGCGATTGTAAGTGCACTTGAGATGGGCATTGGACCACTTTTTGTCTTGTTGTTAGCCGTTTTCGCCAAGGAATCAGTTCCGAAAGCACAATGGGTAATTGCCACAGGGACATTTATCGCTTGTACTATATTAATAGTGGCAGTTGTTAGTGGGAAATCAGCTGTTCAAATGGACATAACATGGCCCGTGATCTTAGCATTAATAGCAAGTGTTGGCTGTGGAGTTGGGGCTGTACTATGTACGATATATTCTAAGAGATTAAGTGAGGCTGGTTGGACGACTTCAATGATTTTAGCGAATCGTTATTATGGCATAATTTTATTATCTTTTTTCGCGACTTTCGACATATTTTTCAAATATTTCTCGGGAAATATTTCATGGATAATCGCAGTAACAGCAGTGGGTGTCATGCTTCCAATGTATTTATTACAGATAGGTATTCAGTATTGTTCGCCCTTAATCGTAATGATGAGTTTATGATTTGTTCCAATATTCGCATTTTTCTTTCAGATGTTTGATGCAAGGCTATCATGGTCGCCCGTTTCCTTGATAGGAATCAGTCTTTTGTTTATTTTGGGCGTGTGTAGCTTGTATTTAGAGAAAAGATCGGTTTCAGAGTAGCGTAAGCGCGGTATAATAGTAGTAAGGGAGGAAACAAAATGTATTTAAAATCATGTAAGGTATTACAGGGAGATATTGTGGATAAAGACCAGTATCCCTTTAATATACCAAGTTTACAGGATTTACAGGAGCTAGAGTTTCCTACGAATGTGACCTTCTTTGTTGGGGAAAACGGCTCTGGGAAATCAACCTTGTTGGAGGCTATAGCTGATCGCTGTGATTTTAATACAGCGGGTGGTGGTCGTCAAAATTTATATGAAGTACATAAGGCGGAGTCTTCACTCGGGGAATTCATCCGTTTATCCTGGTGGCCAAAGGTTTCAAATGGCTTTTTCCTACGTTCGGAAACGTTTTATCAATTTGCGAGTCATATTGATTTGTTAGAAGAAAGGGACCCAAAGAAAAAGTATGCCGCTTTTGGTGGTAAATCGTTACATCATCAATCACATGGTGAGTCCTTTTTATCGCTATTCATACATCGTTTTAAAGGCAAGGCCATTTATTTATTGGATGAGCCTGAAGCGGCATTGTCACCGACTAGACAGCTTAGTCTCCTAAAAATTATGAAGGATTTGGAGCATGAGGCACAATTTATTATCGCCACACATTCACCTATTTTGCTTGGCTATCCAAATGCGACTATCTATAGTTTTGATAATGGGGACATTGAGTCTATTCGCTATGAGGATACCATTCATTACATTGTTACGAAGCGCTTTTTAAATGCACCAGAAACTATTTTTTCAGAGTTATTTGATGAGGAGAGAGAATCATGAATCAACGTAAAGGCTTAGTCATGCGAGAAATTCGATTAGATGAAATGGCACAGTCTATCGATTTGCTTAATTATGTTTTTCAAATGTCCATGTCCATTCATAAGGATCGTCGCTTTGTGAATGCCAAAAGTAAGCAATTTAATGAGGGGCATGCCATTGGTTGGTTTGATGGTTCACATCTTGTATCTCAAATTTTAAGCCTACCTTTTGAGGTAAATGTTCATGGTAGGATTTATGAAATGGGAGGCATTACTGCGGTCGGAACGTATCCTGAATATTCTGGGCATGGTTTGATGGAGAGCCTTATTATTGAGAGCTTGGAGCGGATGCGCAATGAAGGACAATGCATATCCTATTTATTTCCATATTCAATCCCGTATTACCGAAAAAAGGGCTGGGAAATTATGAGTGACATTGTGGAATTTCAAATCAAAGATACGCAGCTTCCTCACCATAAAGGCTTAAACGGTAAAATTCGCCGTGTCGATCCGAAACATGAAGATGTTGTAACCATTTATGCGCGCTATGCCAAGAAGACACACGGTGTCATGGTACGTAATAGCATTGCTTGGAATGAAAAGTTTCAGGAAGATTTTTGGGAAGAAAAATTTATTGATAGTGATGTGAACCTCCAGGCAGCAGTGTATTATGATGAGGATGATCTGCCACAGGGGTATATGTTTTACCGCATTATGGAGGAAAATTACTACATCGACGAGATTGTCTATTTGCAGGAAGAGGCGCGTAAAGGCTTATGGAATTTTGTCTCAGCACATAGCTCGATGATTTATAATGTCTATGGTAAAACAACTGGCAATGAAGCCGTTGCCTTTTTACTAGAAGATAGTGAAATTATTCAAAAGGTATCCCCTTATTTTATGGCACGAATTGTAGATGTAAAAGAATTTCTGTTACGCTATCCATTCACCGGAAATGATTTTCAGCTTCGACTCGCTGTTACTGATCGCATTGTGGCATGGAATAATGGCACATTTGTCATTACAAAGCAAAATGGAAAAGTTGCAGTCGAAATGGTGAGTGAGACACAGTCTGAAAATGCTATTCAGCTAACGGTCCAAACGCTTGCCACGATGTTACTTGGCTATAAACGACCGAGCTATCTAGAAAAAATTGAACGTTTACAAGGCAATGCCATTGAAATTGCATTACTAGAGACGGTACTACCAATAGGCATTCCAACGTTTATTGATTATTTTTAAGGAAATAATGGGGAATTTGTGCAGAGAGAGGCTGTGCAGATTCCTTTTTTTATGGGCTCAGGGGGAAATTAATTGGTCAGGTACAAGGGAAAACTAATCGGGTAAGCGAAAAAACCGCTCTACAGGGATTTGACTACTTCTAATGTTATGTAATTTCAAAATGTATGGACATAAATAAAGAGATTTTAAAAAAAGAGGTTGTTAAATCGAATCAACATTTCCCTTTATAGAGTGTTAGCTAACAAAATAAAATCATAAATAGGGGGAATTACAATGGGACTTTATTCAACAACTCGAACGGTCGATGTTACAACAGCACAAATCGCGGAGATGGTTCGTGCACAAAAAAAAGTAGTTGAACTACTTGCAAATAAAAAGGTAAATGAATCTGTTGTAAAGAATTCATACACTTCATTTGGTACCGGTGTTTTAGGACTCGTTTTCTTGACAAGCGCAGTGACTTCTGTAGCAGCAGGTTTTATGAGTCTTTTAACAAGTCTTAATGCTTCGGAAAAATCGTGGCTGATGAACGATGTAAACACGGGGTACACACAGCTTTTAGAATCTCACTTCACGATGGTAAATGGTGGATGGGCTAAATGTAATATGACGATTACGGATAATCGCGAACGTCCTAATTACGAATTCGGATTTATCAAATCTCGAAAAGTTAATAGCTTTACAACGCCCGGTGGACAAATAGGTTATCCGGCTTAATAAAAAGGCACTTACTAAATTGTAAGTGCCTCTTATTTCGTTGCTTTTTCTAAAATACTAAAAAAGTCGCTATCGTTTACGATGGCATAGTCTTTGTTAGTACTAATGATAGTCAGTGATTTCTCATCTGAATCAAGGTACATTGCATAACCTGTATTTAATGCAATGGTGATTCGGTAATCGTAATTAAAGGCGTTTATGGTTGTTTTTTTAAATTTTGCGTTTTGAAAAGCTTTTATAAGTTCTCGTTTTGTTTTTTCTGGGATTTCAATTTCCGTATATATATCTTCTTTGTCTGTATTGATACTATGAATGGTTACAGTTGGATTTTTTGCTTTAAAATCAGCGTTTTCTAATACATCTGTTGCAGAGTAGTTTTGGTTTTTCATTGCAATAAAAAAAACACTGGCTATAACGATTATGAGTAAAGGTAATATAATTTTGAACTTTTTCATATAGCCCCCCTCTTTATCTTTTTTAAAATTATAGCAAATTTTAGGGATTAATGGACTTTTAGAGGCATAATAAGTGTTAATTTAACGAATTTTAAAAAAGGTTGTCAAACTATTTATAGATTTCCCTTTATAAAAAAAGGAGGGATTCGATGGGAGAATATGAATTCTTAATTGGTTTGATTAGTAATACAGGATTTCCAATTGTCGCTTTTTTATTGGTCTTTTGGAAATTCGATAAATCGTTAGGTTTATTAACCGAAGCTGTAAACAACAACACAAACGCTGTTCAACTATTAATACAAAAAGAAAATCATGAAAACAAGTAAATTTTTAAAAGTAAATTGAACATAATTGCGGATATACATTTTCTTTTTTACTCTAAAATAGAACATATATTCCAATTTGATTGGAGTTGATTTTTTGTTTCAAAATCGTCTATTAAAGTCTTTTTTAGATGATGAAAAAGTAAGTGAACTTTATAAAAGCTATTTAAAGAATCCTACAACTCATACAAGAGATACTATTGAAAAGCTATTCCAAATTCATGTTAGAAAAATTCAATTACTTAGTTACTTTTCTCGTGTTTTACATTTCGAATCTCAAAGATATGACAAGAAAATTCGCCGTAATAATCGATTTAATCAGTTGATCTTAGATAATGACATTAATGATGGTGAGAATAAGTTTATTGATTTAATTTCAAATGAAAGTTTGTATGGTGATTTTGAATTGATATATTCTACGGAATATACTCATTTAGAAACTATTTTCGAGGACAAGCAACTTTATAATATTGTTTCGAAATTAAGTCAAAAAAAGAAACATATACTGCATTCTATTTTTGTAGAAAATCTAACGGAAGAAGAAGTTTCGAAAAAAATAGGTGTTTCGAAACAAGCGCTCAATAAAGCTAAAAACGAAACTTTTCAAAAGATTAGGCAGGATTATAAAAAAATTTGAGGTGATGTTGATGCCTATGAATGAATTAAGAAGTACGGCATTTCAACTAGAAATTCTAGATATGTTGCATAAAGAAGTAGCTTACTTCTCCTAATAATGAACTAATAGTAATCAAAATTTAGACGTTTTGAACGCTATTGGCTTATCAGAAAACAATAATTCAAGAGCGAATTCGACAAGAGGATCCGCATGACCGGTGATCAATTTTTAATGAGATTGCGAATTTAAATACAAGAAGTAGAAAAAATAAAACATATTATGTTTCAGAGGAGTTAGCACAAGTAGACCTAGCAGATGAGTTAAATATAAAAAAACGCAGTTAGTTAAGTCAGATGTAATGGCTTTAAAAAAACATCTACTCGAAGAAGAAGTAGATGTTTTTTAATTTGTTTTTTTGTGTTTATTGTAAATGTATATTTTAATAGGCTTTTCTTTTATAAGTTTGTTTGAATTTCGCTAAAACTTCAGTAATTTTGTTTTCCATTTCTTTACCGATATCTGTTGGTTTTTGATTTTCATCTAATAGTGTTTGATTAATTTTGCTTTTTTAATGTGAACAGAATAATTTTTAAATTCAGTTGATTTGATTACGTTTTGAACAAGGGTTTCTATCGCATTTTTTACTGAAGTATAGTATTCTGCGATTCTAATGACTGCTATGTTTATTTCGTTTGAGCTAATTTTGTACGTGAGGGGATTGACTACCTCGCTACACCCGAACCCACTTGGAATTAAATTAAAATCCAAGCTTTTTTTAGCAGTCGCACACCTAGGATGATTTCTTCCATTTTTAACTTACTAAAGCCTAATTGAATAATTGGCACTGAACTTGGCTGTTGTAGAAAATAGGGGCTCGTAGGGTAGACTTTTACTCCGTGTTGTTGTGCATTTTGAATGAGCTGTTCTTCTGAAAATCGTGTATGCACTTTAACCAATATATAAAGCCCAGATTGCTCTCCGAGAATCGTAATTTTTTCTCCGAATTGCTTGTTAAGTTCCTCTACAAGTGTATTTATTTTATGTTTATAGGTGATACGCATTCTTTTAATATGACGTGTCCATTCGCCTTGTTCCATGAATTTCGCCATTGTTAATTGATGTAAGGACGAGGCGTTATGTTCAAAATGAGCAAAGCGTTTTTTATATGGCTGAACAAGTGCTTTTGGTAGCACCATATAACTTAAACGAATCGCTGGTAAAAATGATTTTGAAAATGTCCCCATGTAAATAACACGAGACTTGTCGATGGAGGCGAGAGCAGGAAACGGCTGTTGCGTATAACGGAATTCACCATCATAATCATCCTCAAGTATATATCCATCAACATTTTTGGCCCACTGAATTAAAGCTTGTCGTTGCTGAATGCTCATGGAAACACCATATGGAAAATGGTGAGAAGGGGTGACATAGAGTAGGCGCGAATGAAACTGCGTTAAATACTCAAGCTGTGCACCGTTTTCCAACACAGGTAATGTCTCTATATGAAAGTCATGAAGCTTGAACGCTTCCCGTGCACCGTTGTAGCCAGGGTCTTCTAAAATAACGCTTTGGAAATCCTGCTTTAATAGAAATCCTAGATAAATTAACATTTGTTGCGTGCTGCTACCAATAATTATGTCCTCTTCATTTACATGAACCCCACGAGCTTGAAGTAAATAATGTACAAGCTGTTCCTTTAAAAGGGGCTCACCGAAAGGATCGCCATATTGATAGCACTCGTTTAAAGGTAACACTTGATTAGCTACTTGACGCCATATTTTTAAAGGGAAATGCTGTTGATCGACAGCGCCAGCACGAAAGTCAATGATGGTATCTTCACTGTTATTTTTCGTATTTTTCGTATTTTGAGTAAGGCTTGATCGTTCTTTCTCCTGTAGAAACACTTGCTCAAATTCATTGACGAAATAACCCTTTCGTCCTTCACCGCGTATGAATCCTTCCGCTACGAGCTGCTCATAGGCAGTTAACGTTGTATTCCGACTGACATGTAAAGTATCGGCTAGCCGTCGAATAGAAGGAAGAGAATCATTCGTTTTCAATCTCCCTTGTTCGATTAACCATTTGACCTGCTGATAAATTTGTTTATATTTTGCCTCTGCATCTGTGAATAAGAAAATAAAATCCTTCATAAAGTCCCTCCTTGACATGTTGAAATGTCTAGAACTGTTTCTTTTTAAATGTCAGTTTGTTATTTATCATCATACTAGAATGACCTATAAAAAAGAAATGGGGAGATAAGTGCATGGAGATTCGTAAAGTAACTTTAGCAACAGTTGGGGACGTGGTGCCATTATTTAATGCCTATCGAGAATTTTACGATCAACAATCTGACTTAGAACAGGCTGAACAGTTTCTATTGGAGCGTTTAAATAAGGAGGAGTCGGCCATTTTTTTAGCTTATATAGATAAGCAGCCAGTTGGTTTTGTTCAGCTCTATCCTACTTTTTCATCTGTTGCAATGAAAAAGGCGTTTATTTTAAACGATCTATTTGTGATAGAGCATGCTAGGAAGCAAGGTGTAGCACAGGCCCTAATGGAACAGTGCTATTCGTATTGTTTACAGAAAGATGCGCGTTATATAGGTTTAGAAACAGCGACAGACAACGTTCGTGCTCAAAAACTATATGAGAAGCTCGGGATGAAAATAGACGCTGGAGTATTTCATTATATTAAATATTGGTAAAAGGAGATTTGAATAATGACTGTAACAATCAAACAATTAACGACGGAGCAGGAGTGGGTGGATGCATATACCGTTATGGTGCAGCTCCGTACGGAATTAACAGTAGAAAAGTATCTCTTATTGTTAAAAGAAATGACTCAAGATGGCTATATGTTATTTGCTTTATACGAAAATATGAAAATAGTGGCAGTCTCCGGATTAAGTTGGAGAATCAACTTTTATAGTGAACGCCATATTTTTGTTTATGATTTAGTAACGGATGAGCAGTATCGTTCAAGAGGTTATGGTGAGAACTTATTGCATTATCTTCATCAATGGGGCAAAGAAAATGGGGCGCACTATATTGCTTTAGAGTCTGGTATCCAAAGGATTAGTGCACATCGCTTTTATGAAGAGCGATTAGGATATGAGAAATGGTGCTATTCTTTTCGAAAAGCATTGTGATCTAGAAGGAATATGATTTATTAAACCTCACACACTAATGGACACATGAAGGAGGTTTATATGAAAGTTACGTTCAAAAAGCTTTTTCTAACAAGCATATTTATGATGAGCTTTACACCAATCGGTTATGCAAATAATGTAATTCAACAACATGCAAATGGTGAGGAAGGACAGGTTGTATACCATGTAAAGTACGATTATGATGCTATTTGTAAGGTTCTTGGGATTACGCAAGAAGTGTATAATCAATATTGGAAAGAAGGACTTTTGATTGTCGATATGGCAAAAAAGGAAGGTATTGACCAACGTGAAATAATAAATTATTTTGTGACATTTCACTATCAAGAAATGCAAAAGTGGAGAAAGAAGGGGGCGTTGAACGAACATCATTATTTTAATTTAGTTTATGAATTAAAAGATGAAATTACAGACTTTATTGAGAGAAATCCGAATAAAGAATGAAAGCGACTAGTGTTTTTCTAGTCGTATTTTTTATGTATAAATACTGATTAACATTTAATATTTAGTTATAAAAGATAATTATTTAATGATTATCATTAAATTTGTCTTGATTTTAACTCCGCTATTTAATATGCTTAACATGAAGAAGGACAGAAATATTGACAACCGACGATAAAGTAGATGTTACCGGCGTGTTTCAAACATCAAGCGGAGATAAAGTAGTTCCTTCCGGCGATTTCCGAGAAGAACCTTTCAACATCGCTTGTCATTCTTCATGTAAAACATTATGAACAGGGGGAAAGTTATGGTTTTGGAAAGTGCGATAAATGCAATTATTCAAGTCATTTTATTTTCAGTTATTCCGTTTATTTGGTGGTTTTTCTCAGCAAGAAAGGAACAATCATTTTTAACATGGCTCGGCCTTCAAAAGCCTGTAGTGGAAAATAAAGGGGATTATTTTCTATGGTTTTTATTCATTATTATTTTATTATTCGTACCCCTTACTACAATCAGCTATTTCTACCTAGATAGTTCAACCTTAGCGACCAATCGTTTTACAGGACTTGGCTTTTCAGCGCTCATTCCAGCACTTTTCCATTCAATTGTACAAACGGGGTTGTCAGAGGAGCTGTTATTCCGAGGCTTTTTATTGAAAAGATTCATGCATAAATTTGGTTTTCAAATGGGAAATATCATGCAAAGTTTACTATTTGGCATTTTACATGGATTGTTGATGTTTTCTTTTATTCCTTTTGGAGTTGTAGTATTAGTTGTTATAGCAACCGCATTTGTAGGTTATTTAATGGGGTGGATCAATGAACGAAAATCTAATGGTTCCATCATAACAAGCTGGGGCATCCATAGCATTGTCAATCTGATTGCCGCCTTCATGGCAATGTTTAATATGCTCTAAGAGCCTAGCTCATTTGCATTTCATCATGTTCGATTGCATAATAAAGCAGAGAGGTGATAGGAATGCAATTCATCGAGCAGGTAATAAAAGGATGCTTGATTGTTGGTTTTGTATTAATGGGAGGGCGTATCATTACGGCAATATGCCATTATTATAATATAGCATTTACGACTTTTTTCGTTGATTATCATGTCGCCTCACTAGCTATACTATTAATAGGTATTATAGGAACAGAGATCCTTAATAGACGTAAAAGGAAGGGACGAGCATAAATGACGGAATGGCCAAAGGGAGTAGCGAAGCCTGCTATACGTGCATTAAATGCGGCAGGGTATACACGATTAGAGCAATTGGAAAAGGTTGATTTATCGACGTTAAAAAAATTACATGGGACGGGACCGAAAGCGCTAGCGGCCATTGAAGCAGCACTGAATGAAAGTAGGGAGTACAGTGAATAAACTAACATTATTTTTACTGGCAATGGTGGCCTATTATATCCTTGTTGTTTTTGTGATTAGCAAGTTATTTATTATTCCTCTCATGAAGTTTATGGCACTTTTATTCTTCCTTGGAGCAGGCTTTATTTTTTCTCGAAAAATGCGAAGGAAATTACAATAGGAGGAAAATTAGTCATATTTAATTTGGTCATTTTTATGTTGGCAATATTACTATCACTAGCTGGGGTTCGCCTATCTAAATTCACTCGGCATTTTTATTCTTATTTATGTGTACAAAGTCAAGAATAAAAAAGCCCTCCTACATTTTGCCCTGGAAAGCATTGAATTGGCTCGGGGTGTACAAAATATGCGTAATACATACATTTGAACAGATGAAAACGGATCTGTAAAATTTTTTTGGCTACTCGATGCTATTTGGCATCAAGTAGCTTATTTTTTTTCTGTAGATTTGAAATAAAGTATGATCGATACACCCGATAAAAAAACAGCTCTAAGCATTTCGATACTTTGCTAACATAATTTCATCATAATATTTATCTAGTTGGGGCAAACCCAACTCTTCTGCAATCATAAGCTCAGCCTGTCTGTCATAATCTACTCTAATAAATTGGACGGCATTGTTTGAATGTGTTCCATCTAGGATCGCATATGAAGCTGAAGTTAAGTCAAGTGAATTTCCGACACTCCCAACGTTACATAGAATACCCTTTTTATATGTATGCAAAAAAGTCGTATGTATATCGCCATAGAATACAATATCAGGGAATTTATTGTTATTGATTGAATTTGTTACTTCACTATTCTCAAACATAGATAAACGCTTTTCAATAGGATGATTAACTGAGATACGTTCAAATTCACTTCTTGGAGATGCATGGAAAAACCTTATTAATTGTCCATTTAATTCAAGATCAATATTAAATGGTAACGAAGCTAAATACTGATAATCTTTTTCTGTTAGTCTATCTTTGAACCACTGTATAAAATCATTATCAGTAGGTGATTGAATGAATACGTCCCAATTACCTCGAACTACTCTTTCGCAGTTCTTTTGGATAAGTTCTATACATTCAGATCCTTGGGGACCTTTGCCGATTAAATCACCTAAACAAAAAATTCTTTCAATCTTTCTTAATCGAATGTCTTTTAAAACTGCTTCTAATGCCGTTTTATTCCCGTGGATATCTGAAATAATTGCAATTTTTGTCACAAATCTTCCCCCTCATAAAAATCCATCTATTCTTTATAGTTGTTTCTCCATGTTATTCGACAAACTGCATTTTAATCCTTTAAAAAATAAATGAACCGAAAAAAAGAGCAAAGGAGCCCCTTTAGACAAAACATATCTAAAGGGGCAAAACGATGCAACTTTTTTATAAACAGTTACTTTAAATCTACATTTACTGTTATTTATCATACATTAGTACAGCGTAGGGCATGCTCTATCCCTTTTTATTCAATAAAATCCCACGCACGATCCCCATTATAAATATTGTACTTAGTACAAATAGAAATACATAAGCATGCCACTGCTGTAAAATACGATGATGGCCTAAAGCAACTGTTAAATCATTGAATAGTGAATATGTAAAGTATAAGAGTATACTATTTTTGATGAGACAAAAGGTAATGATACCATTTTGTCGCTGGATATGAGACAAGGTAGGCTTATTTTTACGTAGGATAGGATAAGCTGCTCTCATCTCTAAATAGTGTAAAAGCAAAAATAGCATGCAGGCAATGAAAGGTAAATAAAAAATGGCGATTTTTGGGCCAAATTGCGCATGTTCACTCTTAAAGCTTTGCAAAACAGGTATAGAAGCGGGGAGCTTATTGTATTGGATCAGCGTCGCCGTAATGCCAGCTAAAAAAATAGTCGCGACAATAAGCGTTAGCGATTTACAAACACGCGGTGTAGGTGTTTTTTGTTGTTCAAGCATTCGTTCACCTCATATTTAAATCTTAAAAAATAGCAGTCTGTTATACTGTATCATAAGAATACCATCATGTGTGTCATAGAAAGAAGGGTTAAATGGAATACTTGTTGTTTTTACTAATTGGAAGCGTTGGCAACGTCATTGGTACGTTAGTTGGAGGTGGCGGGTTGATAACATTACCGACCATGATGTTAGTGGGGGTCCCAGTCCATTCAGCGATCGGTGCGAATAAGGTTTCTAATATGGTCAGTGCCTTTTCAAGCTTTTACACAATCTATAAAAGAAAAGAATTGTTATGGTCAGAAATGCGTTCAGTATTACTTGTTTCCTTAGTCGGTGGTACACTTGGGGGGCTGTTTGCATCGTTTATGAGCAGTCAAACATTAACGCTTATCGCTATTATTTTATTAGGCTTTGCTCTTATTATGTCCTTTATTGGTAGGGCTGAATTTGGAGATAAAGAAAGCTTCACAATGAATCGTAAAAACGGTCCAATTCTTCTTGGGATTGGTTTTTATGACGGCATGTTCGGCCCTGGTAGCAGTACGCTGGCCCTTTATACATATGCACATGAAAAAATTTCTTATATGAAAGCAGTAGGTTTGTCGCGTGTAGGTGTTTTTGCGATGTGCTCAGGAGCTGCGATTACGTATATTGCCACAGGTAAAATCGATTGGCCGTTGACTATCGTTTTAATGGTTGGTTCTGTAATTGGTGCGCAAATAGGCATTATCCTTGCGAGAAAGGTTAAGGCAAATCAAGTAAAGCTATTGCTACGTATTGTAACAATTGTGCTAGTAGTACAGCTCGTATACGATTTTTTTAAACAGATATAAGGAGGCGATGTCCATGTTTGAAATCACACCTTATCCATCTTTTTCGTGGTCACTGTCACGTCATAAAACGTTAACAAGCTGTGCACGAAAATATGGCTATGAATATTATTTTTCTCATAATGGTTGGCTAAGTTACAATGTGGAGCCATATCATCAACATGTCTATCGCTTAAAAAAGCTTCAATCCATGCCGATTTTATTTGGGCAAATCGTCCATCATTTAATAGAGCAATCGATCAATGATTATTTGCAAACAGGCAAGGCGCCGACTGTTGCTGAACTTGTAAATCGTGCGCGTGGCCAGCTCAATGCCGCTTTTATCGATTCTACACGCCGAATAGATTTATGGAGACATAAGCCTAATAAATTTTATATGATGCAAGAAATTTATTACGAAGGGCAGTTAAATCCCGAACTTGTACAGGACTATAAAGAGCGCATGACGGCTGTGTTTGACAACTTTCTTAATAGTGAAACATTCCAGCAAATTACCGCACAAAAAGGCTCGTTACGAATCGGTGAGCCTGAACAATTTCGTTCCATGAAAATCGAGGGTGTACAAGTTTTTGTCGTAATGGATTTTCATTATTTTGATGAGATGACAGACAAGTGGATTATTATCGACTGGAAAACTGGAGGAGAGTCCGATGATGATCGCCAACAGTTAGCACTCTATGCTTACTATATTCAGCAGAAATATCGCGTATCTCTTGACCAGATTGATGTTTATAATGAATATTTATTGACTGGCAAACGAAAAAAATACACCTTTACAGCATTTGATATGGACAATATTTTACATACGTTTCAGCGGAGTGTGCTGGAGATGAAAAAATATCAAGCTGATATTTTCTCGAATGAACCCGTGGACTTTGAGGGATTTGAGAAAACCCTTGAAAAATGGCACTGTAAAGGGTGCAATTTTAAAGAATTATGTGTGCACAATTGAATTTGAAAATGGAGCGAGTATTTGAATTAAGTCATCAATATAGTTACGAGCTTTATTCCGAGAGTATATGAGGGATTTTGTAAGTATGCTGCCGAACATGGTATCAAAGTGTCAACATGGGTCAACCCGAAAAGTGAAAGAGTTCATAGAAGATCAATAGGGACTCGAAAGAATCAAAGAAGAACGACAGCGCCGTTAATTTTCGGTGCTTTTTTAATAATGTATAACGGGTTATAGTTTCATAATTGGAGAAATATGCAACAAATCTAATAGTAATATCGTTATTGTAATTAATCTTACAAAGAAATCAGAATTCAATTCTTTCTTTTAGTTAAGGAGTGAAAATGGATAATAAGTCATTTTTTCAATATTTATCTTATGCGGTTTATTTTATAATAGTGTTTATCTTAACCTACTGTATGCAATGGGTAACTGTGCTTTTTGTAGGCAGTATACGTTTTACAGCTGCAGATAGTTATCCAGGAGATTTGAGTAAATTTTCTTTAGTCATAATGAGTTTCCTGTTTTCTATAATGCATTTTGTTGTAATAACAATATATTTACTTCTTCATAATAAACTGGTGTCTTTATTCAAAATTTGGTTTCAATATAAGATTGCGCTTGTGATTAATACAGTTGTTGCTATCAGTTTAATTATTTACTTTATAAAAGTATTTTTATATTGAGCCCTTAAATAAATATCTATATTTATCAACATTTATGGTTCTATAAATACTGAGTTCCATATTGTGCAGTAAGCGCTATTTAACAAAGCAGAGGCAAAGTAATACTGAGAAAGTAATAAAATTTTTTCTGGGAAAAAATGCACTTACAAAATGGAGAACCTTCAACAATATATATTGGCTTTTGGAGAGGTATGTCTGTTAATTGGGAAGAAGAATGAGCGTGTATTTTAAAGTATTGCGTGAGCAGTATTGAGCCTGAAAATGGAGCGAGTGACCAAAAAGTGAAAGCTTACTTATAGAATGTCATACCTAACTAGGTGTGACTTTTTATTATGCTCATATTTCTTGTCATTACAATCCATTATATAGGTAGATGGGAGGTGTTGACTTATGGAGTATGAATATAAAGTGAAGTATTATTTTAATGGGGGTCATGAAGAAGAATATAAAATCAAGAATAATATTGAACAAGAAACATTTACAGAAGAAATTTCTAATGCGTTCAATGAGAAGCCTTGGTATACATTTACTGAAACAGAACATTATAAAACGATTTTAATTAGTACGATAGATGTTTACAAAGTAGTAGTAGAAAAAAATATTTTAGAATTTGATTAATCAAATGTAGTAAGTCACATCTTCTAATTAGGTGTGGCTTTTTATTATGTTTTGAGAGGATGAAAAAACTTTAAGGGCGCTGTTTAGGAAAAAGACAGGATTAATCTACAAACTATGTAGAATCAATTCTGTCATTAAAGCGCACGAATTATACCAGTTTACAATCAAAATTTTTTAATATACAAATGTTTGATACATGATAGCAATTAGAGAGGCGATGTCATCATTGATTGCTTCAATGTGGATCCGATTGGTTAAATTTGTGTTTGTATTATCTAAATTTCTAATAGTAGCGATTTTTTCACCATTTAACTTTAAGGTTCCTGAATAAGTGTAGTCTTTCTCAAATAGGTACACGTCCCCGTTGAGCATAAAAGATTGCACCTTTTCAATTAATTGCACACGTTTTTGTGTAATTGAAACCTTTTCCAATGCATTGCTGCTATCAAGAGTATAACGAACACCAGTAAATACGCAATCAATTTTGTATATTGGATGATTATCCATTGAAAAAGCATTATAGCAGAAGGGCATTCCATATCGTAGAAGCATATGAAACAGTTTTGTTAGGACACGATGGCGATTTTTTTTGAGGATACTTATAACTTGGTTGTCCTTGTTATAAATAGGAATACTTGTGTAATAAGAATCTAATTCTAGGATGCTATTTAAGGATGTCTCTCCTCAATATCTCTCTTGAATAATTCAATCAATATCCATTAAATCGTAACGTTAGTTGAATAACAACAATTTTTTAGCCTTTAAGGTAAATGGAAATATTTATCCAAATGGGTTGAATTTGAGGTATTATTATATTAACAGTGCTAGTTTGTTAAAATAAGCATTTTTTGAGGAACATAAAATGCTAGTGTAGGAGGGGTTTTATTGAATGATAATAAAATGGGGATAGTGTTCTCGTTTATATTCGGTAGTTTAGCCATTTTAATTGTAGTGATTTTATTGTCTTTTGCGTTTTTTGGCCAAGAAATACTAGATACATTGTTTGGGAATGGGAATTTCTAGTCTATCTGTAATCTAGGCAACGTAATAAAAAATACAAAGTGAAGCACAAATACTCAATAAATTTTGAGCCTAAGCTTCACTTTGTTTATGGAACGTATGAAGAAAAACAAACAAAGCATTCTTCTGCATTGTTTATAAAGATGCAATTACTCTGATGTGAAATGAGTCAGTCTATTCCCACCAATGCTTCAGTTCTGTGAAGCATACATCCCATAGCTTTATATTACCTGTGATCATAATGGTCAATTTTTGGGCTTCGTCATATAACGGAATTTCAAATGGCATTTCAATTGTTTCGGATTCTTTCAAATTCACTTCATTTTTTTGGAATATTACATTTCCATCCGTAATTATGGTCACTTCCCCTATGAAATCCTCATGATCTGGAATGCCAAAGTTTAGATAAAAAGTTAGCTCCTCTTTATCCTCAATAGGATAAGTATAGGTTGTGGTAGTATTTCCTTCATTACTATATAAATTGAATAGGGGTTCTATTTTATTACCAGCTACAGTGAAGGTCGGTACATCGTTTGTTAGTGGTTTATCTCCTGTGATTTCTTTAATGGCATGCAAGGGTTGCACCGGACTTACTCGTTTATCTAAAACTTCAGAAACAATCATCACGCCAACTAACAGTATAATGGCAGTTAAGGATGAAGCAATGAGTTTTTTAAAAATCAGGTTTGAAGTGAGCCCAACTTTGTATACAACATATCCAATTGTTGCACCTATACTATTTGAAATAACATCATTTACATCAAAAGTCCCGAGATACGCTAAAGATTGAATCGTTTCCAATCCAAGAATCACAATAATGAACCATCCTATAAATTTTTTATAATCAACTTGATAAAGTAAAGGAAATAGGATACCAAAGGGGATAAATGCTGCAATATTTCCAAAATTGTACAACCAAGAAAACGTAAATCTAGGAAAATTCAAAGGAACCCCTGATGGGATGAGCAGAAATTCGTAGCCGTAGCTTTTGTAATCTTCGTATCTATCTAGACGATTAAAGCCTAAAAACATGAAGTATAAGATCAGACCTGTGTATAAAATAGTCATCATCATAATTAAATTTCGTTTTTTCATATTTTATCTCCTTTTCATACCGGTACCTCTTGTCATTTTCAAACTACCTTGTGTACTTTACTTTCAAAATTTCTTAAACAGTAATCTCGTGTGGAATACATACTGATAGAGTACTATGGGTACGTATTAATCACTTACACAATATTCCTGACTTATTTTGTTGTGATGATTTCCAAACAGTCGGAATCTCTTGCGGTCTACACGTATGAGACGGCCTATAGTTTTTTTAGTATTCCTATAGAATCCTGTGGCTTTATCCTTATTGTAAATGGAAATCATTAATAATTATTGAGGGTATTTATGAAGATTTCTTAAGAAATGGCAATATTAAACTTCTTTATTTGTTACGGAGCAATTAAAAGGATTGTGTAGTAGGGGGAAGAATTGTGATTCAACAATGTATGAGGGTCGGTAAGCTAGTCTTTTTTCATTAAATTTTCTTGCTAAAATTATAATTGGAATGATGAAAGAGCAACTAATAAGATGTATGTATCAATGCTAGAGAAATAACACAAAGGCGTATCAAAGTCATAATGTTGGTGATTCATTACAAGCATTCTGTCAACAATACATATTGGATGGAATGGTAAAGGAAAGGGTTGTCCAATAGTGCAGGATAGTTCAATAATAATAGTTTAGAGTTTTTTGTAAAACAGGAACATTTGTTTAATAATGGAATTAAACCCTTGATTTTCCGTATATTTATAATTAGTATTTAAAAGAGGGAGGGATAATACTTGGCTAATAAACAACATCATATTCCATTTTTGAAAAGACCTTGGGTATCTTCTATTGGTGTATTTGTATTGTCACAAATAATTTTTATTACATTAGAAGCAACAGGGTGGATACCTAATTATCGAGATATTAGTGGAACATTATTTGGAAGAATTACAGACTCTTCAATTTTCAAAGAGTGGTTTACTTTTTATGAAACAAAAAATTTCAATTTACTTACTATCTTTTTTGGCATTGTATTTCTAGTGCCTGGAATAATAAGTGCGATAAAAAATGTTTTTTCACCAAGTCTACAAAAGTAAAGACTTTAAAGAGTGTTGTCGAAAACAAAAGTTTGTGGAATTTGAGCAACGCCAGATACATATGAGATTTGTAAGATTTGCTTCTGGGAAGAAGATGGAATTCAATTTAATGATCAAGAGTATAGTGAGGGTGCAAATGAAGTATCCTTAAATCAAGCACAAAAAGTTTTTTTTATTTTGGAGCTTGTGTTGAAGAGTACGTAACATTTGTAAGACAAAGAAGATATAAAAGATTAATGAGCATTCTATAATCACATAAATAGTAAAAGGTGCTGCTCTATAGTCAACAAAGCTATAGCGACAGCACCTATTTATTTATTAGTGGAAATATTTGTCGACACGCTGAAGTACTTCGTCAGCAGAAAGACCATCAGCGTCAATAACAGGTCCTGCCATGACAGGATTGCTAATTCCCATGATATCTCTATCTTGTCCAGTGATTACACAAGCATCACATTTTTTTGCATCCTCTTCAGTACGAAGCTGAATAACTTCATAACCTTTTGCTTTTAAAGCGTCTTCAACGTTTGTTAATGTTTGTTCCACACCAATTATTCTAGTCATTATTCTTCCACCTCCTATATGTAATGTGTCATATAGGATTGCTAATTATTCACTACATTCATTTTTTTGTTATACATAATAAAAATGGCGTCTAAATTGACTCTAAATTAATGAATAAAATTTAATGTTAGGAGGCATCTTTTAAATGGGAAGTCTAAAGATAAAAATATTTAGTCTTATAATTATTATTGCATTTGTATGGATTATTATGCTATTTAATGCTGGACCACCCAAGCCTGTTGTATTGTCAGAAGGTAAAGAAGTATCAATTGTACAAGGTACTTATTGTTGGAAAAATTTTATAAATAATAAATGTGTTGATAAAATTTCCCCACCGGAAATTATTGCTAATAAAAAAATTATTCCGTTTTCTGTTTCACCTCAAAGTGAAATTAACATTAATTTTAAGAAAGCACCTATTGAGGGAATAGAAGTAGATAAATGGTTAAGCAGCGATGAAATTGAGGTAGTAAAAGTACAAGGTAATGTTTTCTCTGTACCGAAAGAAAAAGGGGACTTATATTTATAGTGTTTTCGGAAGATGGGCTAAAGGAAGTTCTTCTTATATTTTTGCTATAGAAGTAAAATGAATACGATAAAAAGTGGCTTATTATTAAAAAAGGGGGACTCCCAACAATCATCTTTAAATGATTGTTGAGGCCCCCTGATGCCTTTACTTATTGTGGAAGGTAATCTTGGCCGTTAATTGTTAATTTAGAAGCAGAGATTAGAATATCTCTATTTGCTTCAAAATATGGCTCTAAAATATTGTAAAATTCTTCCCATTTTTCTTCCGTCTTTGCTGAATCTTCTTTTCTATCTAGCTTTAAGATTTCTTCATAAAGTTGTTTTAATTGTTTGCTATCCGCTTTATTAACTTTGAATTCAAAGTTAGACATGTATTCTTCAAACGTTGGAGGTATTATGAATTGACTAAGGGTATCATTGAATTCACTCCAGATTTCACCAAATAACTCATAATTATCTTCTCTTTGTGCTTTTCGTGCTTCTTCATAAATATTTTTAAGTTTTGCTAAAGTTTCAGCAGGGATATCTAATAAGTCTAAGCGTTCGATATATTCTTTAAATGTTGGAGTTGGATAAAGCTCATCAAGATATGGTTGGAGTATTTTATTAAATCCTTTCATTTTTTCCTTAGCCTTTTCCTCTTGACCATCTTTTTCAAGCTTTACCCATTCTTCATAAATAGCTTTAAGCTCTTTTTTATCATTTTCTGCAATAACTATATTGTTTTCACTAAATCCGTAGTCTTCTAGAAACTCTTCAAAAGGTTGGGGCTGCCAACTAGCTAAATAATATGGTTTCGTGATTTTATTCATTTCTTCATAAATTTTATTCATTTCTTCAAATTTCTTTTCAGCCTCGTCCATCTTTTTATTTGTTATCGCATTTGAAGCTTCTTTTTCTAGCTTCTTAACTTCACTAAACATTTTTTCTAATTTTGTTAACTCTTCATTTGGTACACTTTTAGGCAAGTCCTTTTTATAAACTTCGAAAGTGTAGAAGTCTGCATAATTCTCGACTACTCCGCCTTCAACTGTGATTTCCTGTCCTTCTACTAAGTTCATTTGTTCTAGTTGCTCGTCAGTAAATTTAAAGAAACTGATATAGTAGTTTTTACCATCTCTACCTTTTAGCTCAACCCCGAATCCATTAAGGTTTGTAATCGTTCCCGTAATTTGTTGTTCGATTTGAACAGTAACACCATTTGTTGGTTCCACTGAAGTAGCTCCTGCTTGAAGTGGCGTCAGAACGGCCATTCCTATTGTTAGTGCTGAAGCAATCATCCAAGATTTTTTAATCGGTTTTTTCATGATCATTTCTCCTTTATTTTTACTTTGGAAATCAGAGTTTCCAATATTTAGACGAATTTCCAAATAAAAAGATTCATCACTTTTCAAAAAAGTTGGAAAATTTCAAACATTTCTTATAAATAATGAATGTGTTGATAATTTTCACCATCAGCCTATGGATGGCATCGAAGGAGAAGGGGAGATAACTGCAGATGCGATTGAACAAATAAAAGTTGAAGGTAGTATTTTTTCCATACCAAAAGAAAAGGGGGGTATATTTATCATATGTATGGAAGGTGGGCTAAAGGAAGTTCTTCTTATACTTTTACTATAGAATTTAAACGATTACACTGTGGGATAGACTTTGAAAAAATCCCCAAAAATTATTGTGGAATCAACAAAAAGGGGAACCCAACAGTCATTTTAATGTTTGTTGAGACACCCGATTCTTTTACTTATTGTGGTAGGTATTCTTGGCCGTTAATTGTTAGTTTAGAAGCAGAGATTAGGATTTCTCTATTTGCTTCAAAATATGGCTCTAAAATAGTGTAAAATGCTTCCCATTTCTCTTCAACTTTTACTTGGTCTTCTTTTTTATCTAGCTTTAAGATTTCTTCATAAAGCTGTTTTAATTGCTTGCTATCCGCTTCACTAACTTCGAATTCATAGTCAGCCATGTATTCATCAAATGTTTGAGGTTTTGTGAACTGACCAATGATCTCATAGAATTCCCCGTATAGTTTATTTAATAAGTCAGTATTGTCATCTTTTTCTGCTTTTCGGGCATCCTCATAAATAGTTTTTAGTTTTGCTAAAGTTTCAGCAGGGATATCTACTAAGTCGAAGTGTTCCATATATTCTTCAAATGTTAGATCTGGATAAAGTTCTTCAAAATATGGATTGAGGATTTTGTGGAATTTTTCCATTTTCTCATTAGCCTCTTCTTCTTGACCATCTTTTTCAAGCTTTACCCATTCTTCATAAATAGCTTTAAGCTCTTTTTTATCATTTTCTGCAATAATTATATTTTTTTCACTAAATCCAAATTCCTCTATATATTCTTCAAACGTTTGAGGCTGCCAATTTGCTACTATATATGATTTTGTAATTTTAAACATATCTTCATAAATTTTTCCGATTTCTTCAAATTTCTTGTCTAACTCTTTTTCTGTCATTTCATTTGACAATTCTTTTTCCAACTTCTTCACATCATTAAACATTTTTTCTAATTTTGTTAGATCTTCTTTTGTTACTTCTTTAGGCAAGTACTTTTTATAAACGTCGAAAGTGAAGAAGTCTGAATAATCCTCTACTACACCGCCTTCAACCGTGATTTCCTGTCCTTCTACTAAGTTCATTTGTTCTAGTTGTTCTTCAGAAAATTTATAGAAACTGATATAGTAATTTTTACCATCCCTACCTTTTAAGTTAATCCCGTCTCCGTGGACGCTTTTAATCGTTCCTGTAATTTGTTGTTCGATTTGAACAGTAACACCATTTGTTGGTTCTACTGAAGTAGCTCCTGCTTGTAGTGGCGTTAGAACAGCCATTCCTATTGTTAGTGCTGAAACAATCATCCAAGATTTTTTAATCGGTTTTTTCATGATCATATCTCCCTTTTTTTATTTGGAATACGGTGTTTCCAATATTTAGACGAATTACCAAATGGGAAAGTTCGTCGTTTTTTGAAAAAGTTTTAAACATTCCATCACGCGTGTTGATTATCTAGTTTCTTCCAATGAAAATTAAATAAAAAGAGAGATTCTCATGTAAAATTGTTAGTTACCACACAAACAATTACG
>NZ_JBHZDH010000006.1:0-38909 GCF_042755925.1 Lysinibacillus sp. NPDC059133
TCGCATTATGAAGAAATTTAATATTGTCTGCCCTATTCGAAAAGCGAATCCAGCACGTCGTATGGCAAAAGCAACAAAGGAACATCGCACATGCCCTAACAATTTAGACCGTAACTTCAAGCAAGGTGTAGCAGGAAAAGTATTACTAACCGATATCACATATTTAACATATGGCGGTGGTAAACGTGCTTATTTATCAACGATAAAAGACGCTGAAACAAATGAAATTTTAGCTTATGAAGTATCTTCTACGTTGAGTATAGAAATTGCGCTCAACACGTTACATAAATTGAAGAAGCATCGCCATTTAAGGGAAGATGCCTTTATCCATTCGGATCAAGGTTGCCACTATACGAATCCAAAATTCCAAGCCTTAGTAAAGAGAATTGGCTTGGGGCAGTCCATGTCACGTCGAGGGAATTGTTGGGATAATGCGCCACAAGAATCATTCTTTGGACATTTTAAAGATGAAACAACAATTAGAGCATGTGAAACGTTAGAAGAAGTAAAGAAAGAAATTAAGAGTTATATGATTTACTACAATCATTATCGAGGGCAATGGAATTTAAATAAGCTGCCGCCTGCAAAATACAGACAGCAGCTTCAGAAAGTTGCCTAACCTTTTTTAAAATGTCCTTTACAAAGGGTACATATTATTATACTTACATACCCTTTTCGATAAATTTTAAATTATTTAACTGGTACAACTGAGCCTTTCCATTCTTCAATAATGAAGTCTTGGATTTCTTTAGATTTTAATACTTCTATTAATTTTTTAATTTCTTGTTTTGTTTCATCACCAGCACGTACAGCGATAATATTTACATAAGGAGATTCTTTATCTTCAAGAGAAATTGCATCTTTCAATGGATTTATGCCGTTATCGATTGCAAAGTTCGAGTTGATCAGAACCGCATCACCTTCATTATTTTCATACATTTGTACAAGCATTTCAGGCGCTGTATTTGCATCGAATTTGAAGTTTTTAGGGTTTTCTGCGATATCTTTTATTTCTGCTGCTGTTTTATCAACACCATCTTTTAATTTAATTAAGCCCTTAGCTTCTAACAATGAAAGCATACGACCGTGGTCTGAAACTGAGCTAGAAAGTAAAATTGTTGCACCTTTTGGTAGATCCTCAAGAGATTTATATTTTTTAGAGTAAATTCCGATTGGTTCAATGTGAATGGCACCAGCATTTACAAAGTCATAGCCATTTTCTTTCATGCTAAGCTCTAAGTAAGGTAGATGTTGGAAATAGTTTGCATCAAGGTCACCTGATTCTAAATGTTGGTTTGGTAATACATAGTCTTGATACGTTTCAATTTTAAGATCGATACCTTCTTTTGCTAAAATAGGTTTTGCTTTTTCCAAAATAATCGCATGAGGCGTATTAGAAGCACCTATTGTTAATGTTACATTTTCTTTATTGTCTGATTTATCACCAGATGATGCGTTTGAGTTTGTATCTTCTTTTTTACCAGCACCACAAGCAGCTAAAGCTAGTACTAATACTGATAAAAATAATCCTGCTAATAATTTCTTCATTTTCTTGCACTCCCTTTTATCTTGTTTAAAGTATGTTAGCGGTATAAAACCGAAATAACCTCTCTGATGTTCGTAGCGAGATGCGCTTTTTTGTAATTAGCGCCTTTTTAGCGTTTATCTGTTTTGGCTGTAATGAAGTCGCCAATCCATTGAATAATAAATACTACTATTAAGATTAATATAGTTGCCATTAATGTTACATCTGTGCGATTACGTTGGAAACCATCTAAGAATGCTAAGTTTCCTAGACCACCTGCACCGATAATACCTGCCATCGCAGTATAACCAACAAGTGCTACAGCCGTTACAGTAAGACCAGAAATAAGCGCTGGTAACGCTTCTGGAATTAATACTTTCCAAATGATTGTTGACGTTTTAGCACCCATTGAACGAGCCGCTTCAATCACACCTTTATCGATTTCACGTAAGGAAATTAATACCATTCGTGCATAGAATGGTGCAGCTCCGATAATTAGTGCTGGTAAAGCCGCATCTGCGCCGCGAATTGTGCCGAGTAAAAATTTTGTAAATGGAATTAATAAGATAATCAAAACGATAAATGGAATCGAACGGAAAATGTTAACGATTGAACCTGTTAAAAAGTTCACCAGTTTATTGGCCCATAGCTGGTTTGGACTTGATAAAAATAATAAGATCCCAATTACTAATCCAAGTATAAATGTGATAACCGTAGAGATTGTTGTCATGTACAACGTTTCATACGTAGCGTCCCACATTTTTTCCCAGTCGACATTCGGAAAGAGACTAGTTAGCATTGGCAATCACCTCCGTTTGTACTTCGACTGTATGCAAGTAGCTAAGTGCAGCAGCAACATTCGCCTCTGTGCCATCAATTTGCACAATAAGTGTACCGTACGCGCCATTTTTCGTTTGTGAAATATTACCATGAACAATACTTACTTCTACATCAAACTGTTTCACAAGATGTGAAATGATCGGCTGCTCTGTTTTTTCTCCTACAAAGATTAGCTTAACAAGTTGTCCATCAGGGTAATTTACTTTAATTTGTGCCACAGTTTCCTGTGTTTCCTTCGTATCTGTAATTTGAGAAACGAATTTTTTTGTAATGGCCGCTTGTGGAGCTTGGAATACTTGTAACACTTCACCACGCTCTACAATTTCTCCAGCTTCCATAACCGCTACACGATGGCAAATTTTGCGAATAACGTGCATTTCATGTGTGATTAACACAATCGTTAAACCTAATCGTTCATTAATATCGACAAGTAAATCTAGAATAGCATCTGTTGTCTCCGGATCGAGTGCGGATGTTGCCTCATCACATAACAATACCTCTGGATTATTAGCAAGTGCACGAGCGATGCCTACACGTTGCTTTTGTCCACCTGATAATTGTGATGGATATGCGTTAGCGCGCCCTTCTAGGCCAACTAAAGTGATTAATTCTTTCACACGTGCTTCACGTTTTGCCTTTGGAACACCTGCGATTTCTAGTGGAAAAGCGATGTTTTCTTCAACAGTCCTAGACCAAAGCAAATTGAAATGTTGGAAAATCATACTAACCTTTTGTCTAGCATCTCTGAGCTTTTGCCCCTTTATGGATGAAAATTCTTGATTGTTAACCGTCACCGTACCAGATGTAGGCTTTTCTAAACCGTTTAACAAGCGAATCATTGTACTTTTACCAGCGCCACTATAGCCGATAATACCAAAAATTTCACCTTTATTAATAGAAAGGTTGACGTCTTTAACTGCTGTTAATTCGCCATTTGTGGTTTTGTATTTCTTCGTAATATTTTGAAGATTGATCATAGCGAATTCTCCTTTTCTCATATCAATTTTGCCTCGGCATAATTGTGTCCGGAATCGGCTTTGTGCTTAGGCCTGCAGATGTTTTTTGCGCGAAAGCGTAGCGGCAGCAGCACCGATGCAGGTCAGTTAGCCGTTATCGCATGGATGCGATGGTTTTAGGCTAACATCCTATATTGAACTCCTTTCCGATTCCGTGACATCCGCCGGAGGCTTTAGGCCAGCAGGATGTTGGTCACTCAGTCGTGTGTTGTTGCTGTCGCTTCGCTTTCGCACAGTTAAAACCGTGTTGCTGTCGCTTCGCTTTCGCACAGATAAATTGCCACAGGACGTGGTGTTCTTAGACTGAGTTCCTCTATTTCAGCAGGTTTTGGACACCCGCTGAAAGAAATTAAAAAACCCCTTCACTTATAGACAAGTAGAAGGGGTCACGTAACTTATACGCTAAACCGTTCTCTCATCTGTCAAAGATAAATCTTTGGGTGATTTGGCACCTTTTCACTAAGTGATGGTTGCCGGGCTTCATAGGGCACTTCCCTCCGCCGCTCTTTATAAGAGTTCGATATATTTATTGTTTTTTTAATATATTTGTTACTTTACCACGCGATTAATATTCAGTCAATTAATTTTTCAACAATTCGTATAAATATGGTACCGATTGAAAGGCATAAACCTTTTCTGTCACTTCTCCGCCTTCACAGACGAGCAAACATGGTACACTTTCGATTTTATGAGCATAAGCTATTTGCTCTATAAAATTAATATTCGCTTTACCGACCTGTAGCTGTGGCAGCAATTGCTCAACAACCGTCATCATTTTCGATGCAACTGTACACGTTCCACACATTGGCGTATATAAATAAAAGGCAGCCTTTTCACCGGACTGCACAGTCGCGTCCCACTGCTCTTTTGACCATTCTTCCATCTTTTTTCACGCAACCTTACAAAATATATTCATTATGGATTGAGAAATGTGCACGAAGCAAAATCGCCGCTAACACCTTCCTCGGAGTTGTCTCAACTTCCTTATATGTTGGCATTGTACGTAAATGCTCAGCCTCTGGATAATGTCTGTCCATTAATGCTCGTAGCTTATCACCCGATGTATCTGCATCAAAAAATGTATAAAGCTCACAGCCCTCATATGGATCGAGTAATTCTTCTAATTGATGCACACCAATTGTACCATTCGTACAAAGTATTTTAACATTTTCATTTAAAATAGGTTCAATTTGAAGCTTATCCGAACGGCCTTCGACAATTAAGCATTTCCCCTCGAACATCACGCCACCCCCGTTTAGACATATCCCTTATCATTCATTATATCAATAAATCTTGTCGTTGATACTGTTAGACACCTATTGATAAGGGATATACTTGCATTCATCCTCATTAACTGTAATGGGGATGAATGCAGATAATAAAAAACGTCGGTAGATTCCGACGTTTTTCTATTACAGGCTTGTCTTATAAGCTTGTCTTATTCTGCAATCATTTCATCGTATTGCTCAGCTGTCATAAGCTTTTCAATTTCTGATGCATCAGCAGGCTCTACAACGACCATCCATGCTTTTTCATATGGTGATTCATTAACGAATTCTGGGCTATCTTCTAAATCTGCATTTACTTCAACTACTGTACCTGAGATTGGTGCGTATAATTCAGAAACTGTTTTTACAGATTCTACGCTACCGAATGGATCATCAGTTTTGATTTCGTCGCCAACTTGTGGAAGCTCAACGAAAACGATATCTCCAAGTTCAGATTGTGCGAAATGAGAAATACCGATACGTACTTTTCCATCTTCTACTTTAACCCATTCGTGCTCTTCAGAGTAACGTAAGTCTTTAGGTGTATTCATGCAAAAACCCCTCCATAAATATGTAATATATTCAATTTCAGTGTGCCATACTTCTTCCATAAAAACAAGATTAAAAGAGGTTATTTCCAAGCTTGCTCAAAATCTGATTCTTTAAACCCTAAAGTAACTTTTTTTCCATCGGTTACAATCGGACGTTTAATCAACATACCATCTGATGCAAGCAGTTCAAGTTGCTCCTCTTCAGTCATTTCAGCAAGTTTATCCTTCAAGCCAAGCTCGCGATATTTCATACCAGAAGTATTGAAAAATTTCTTTAACGGTTGTCCACTTGCATGCCATAAGTTTGATAATTCGTCCTTTGTAGGCGGTTGTTCGACAATGTGTACCTCTTCGTATGAAATTCCATTGTCATTTAGCCATTTTTGAGCTTTTTTACAAGTAGTACATTTCGGATAATGAATAAATTGAATCGTCATTTATAGGCTCCTCTACTATCAGTTTAGGACACTACATTTTCAGTGTCTCACTCATTTTCTGTAGTATACCATCATAACCGTTACGAACCAAAATGAAACTCTTCAAGCCAAAGCGTGGGGTTGATTTCCGTTCCGACTGGGCGCTTTCCTGGGGGCGTCCGATGAGCCGCTTCACTCGCGTTGCTCGCTCCAGGGTCTCATCTGTGACGCTGATCCCCAAGGAGTCGCCCAGCCTCCACTCCAATCAACCAATTCATACAGCTTGTATTCTCTTACATGTTTCTCTGATTTTGAGTAATAAAATCAAACTTTAGCAACCAGTTTTTTTGGTGCGAAAGCAAAGCGTCAGCCGCAACAGATGTACAATTGCCGTCGCTATTCTGATTGATTATGATGAGTAGCCATAGCGTTCTCCTTTGACATACATAAAATTTATTAAAGTTCTACGATATTGTTGATTGGAGTGGAAGGCTACTCGATTCCCGTGGGAAAGCGAGACAGTCGAGACCCTGAGGCCAACACGATGTTGGTCACGAAGGCGTTGTCACAGGACGTGACGCACTTAGCCTTCGTTCCTTTAGCGAAGGAAGCGGCTCGACGCTCGCCCACAGGAAAGCGAGTAGCCTGGAACGGAAATCACCCCTCATTTTGCAAGAGCTATACTTTTATTTCCAACAAAAAAACCTAGCTATCACATCTCGGATAGCTAGGTAAATTTGCTATATTAAACTATATATTTTTCTGCTTCAATTAATTTAACAGAAGCTTCACGTTTCTTCGCGATTAAGTTGTATGGATTGTTGCGAGTTAATTTACGTAGCGCAGACAATGTCATACGTGCAGCGTCTCCGTCTGCTGAAGCAAGAATCGTATCTTTTGCTTCTTTTTCAATTTCTGCAAATGCTTCTTGGCAGAAGATTTGAGTGTACAGTAATTTTTGATGAGCTTTTTCAGCACCGTCACGAGCAATCGCTTTTTCAGTACGCAACACAGTAGATTCCATAGCAAATAGTTGGTTTGCGATATTCGCAATCTTCACTAATACTTCTTGCTCTTGATCAAGCTTCGCACCGTAGCGTTGTGCTGCTAAACCTGCTGCCAATACAGCAATCTTCTTCGCATTTTTCACAAGATATTTTTCCTGTGCTAACGGCTCTGTGCCTACTTCCTCAGGCATTAGCATAAGAAGTTCTTGCTGTAAATTTTGAGCGACTTTTAGTAATGGCAATTCGCCTTTTATTGCCTTTTTCATAAATGTACCTGGTACAATCATGCGGTTAATTTCATTTGTACCTTCAAAAATACGATTAATACGAGAATCACGGTAAATACGTTCTACTTCGTATTCAGCCATAAAGCCGTAACCACCATGTAATTGAAGCGCTTCATCTGCAATATAATCTAAAGTCTCAGAACCAAATACTTTCGCAATAGAACATTCAATAGCATACTCAGCAATTGCACCAGCAATCACTTTTCCTTGCTTTTGCTCTTCTGGGCTTAGCTGACTTAAGCGGTCCTCAAATAAACCTACTGTACGATAATTTAATGACTCAGACGCATATAATTGTGAAGCCATTGTCGATAATTTTTCTTTTGTTAGATTAAAATCAGACAGCTTCGTTTTAAATTGCTGACGTTGGTTTGTATATTGAACGGCAAGCTCTAATGCACGCTTCGAGCCACCAATTGTTCCAACACCTAATTTATAGCGACCGATATTTAAAATATTAAAGGCAATAACGTGTCCGCGACCTACTTCACCTAATAGGTTTTCTACAGGTACTTCTGCATCTTCAAGGATTAATGTACGTGTCGATGAAGATTTGATCCCCATTTTTTTCTCTTCTGCGCCAACTGAAACGCCATTGAAGGCACGTTCTACGATAAATGCCGTGAATTTATCGCCATCGATTTTAGCATAGACAACAAATACATCTGCAAAGCCTGCATTTGTAATCCATTGCTTTTCACCATTTAAAATATAATGTGTCCCTGCATCATTTAATTTTGCAGTTGTTTTTGCACCTAATGCATCAGAACCTGACCCTGGCTCAGTTAATGCGTAAGCAGCAATTAATTCACCTGACGCAAGCTTTGGTAAATACTTTTGCTTTTGCTCTTCATTTCCGAAAAGTACGATTGGTAAAGAACCAATACCTACGTGTGCACCATGCGTAATAGAGAAGCCACCAGCAACTGACATTTTTTCTGCGATTAAAGCAGAAGAAACTTTGTCTAATCCTAGACCCTCATATTCTTCAGGTACATCTGCGCTTAGTAAGCCGAGTTCACCTGCACTTTTAAGTAGACGAACCGAATGCTCAAATTCATGGTGTTCTAAATTTTCAACGACCGGTAACACTTCATTTGCTACATACTCTTCAGTAGTTTTAGCAATCATTTTATGCTCATCTGTGAAATCTTCTGGTGTAAATACACGATCTAATTCCACATCTTCAATAATAAATCCGCCGCCTTTGATGAAATCCGTTGTTTTTTCTGTCATTCTAAATTCCTCCCTATATATCTATTGTTAGTAGCTTTTATCCCCAATGTATAGAAAAGCTTGAAGCACTGTGTTCGGAGGCAACCGGAAACGCTGCACTCCAAGCTGATCTAGCAAAAATTATAGAATTTCAAATACTCCTGCAGCACCCATTCCGCCGCCAATACACATTGTCACGACGCCATATTTCTTACCTTGACGCTTCAATTCATGAATAAGCTTTAATGTTAAAATGGCTCCAGTTGCACCAAGTGGGTGACCTACGGCAATTGCTCCACCATTGACATTTACTTTATTTTGGTCGATGCCTAAATGACGTACGACCTGTAAGGATTGTGACGCAAATGCTTCGTTAATTTCCCATAAATCAATGTCATCAATTGCTAATCCCGCAATTTCAAGTGCTTTAGGTACTGCCACGATTGGTCCAATACCCATCACCTCAGGAGGTACACCACCAACTGCAAAGCCTAAAAACTTCGCCATTGGTGTAAGCCCTTGCTTTTCTGCTTCCTCACGATCCATTACTAGTACTGCCGCTGCACCGTCCGAAGTTTGAGAGGCATTACCAGCTGTAACACTGCCCTTAATATGGAAGGCTGGACGAAGCTTCGCTAAACCTTCTACAGATGTACCTGGACGTACCCCTTCATCCATGCTAAAAGTGAACTTTTTCACCTGTGGTTTGTTGTTGTCATCTACATAATGCTGCTCCACTTCGATTGGTACGATTTCATCATTGAATTTACCTTCTTTAATCGCTTTTTCTGCAAGCTCATGTGAACGCACAGCAAATGCATCCTGATCTTCTCTGCTTACATTGTATTGACGTGCCACTTCCTCAGCTGTATGCCCCATCCCCATATAATATTGTGGAGCAGTTTCCGCTAGCGTTGGATTTAAGCGAGGTGTATTACCTACCATTGGCACCATACTCATCGACTCGACTCCACCAGCAAGAATCGCCTTAGAATGTCCTAGCATAATACGCTCTGCTGCAAAAGCGATTGCTTGTAAACCTGATGAACAGAATCTATTAATTGTCAGCGCTGGTGTTGTATCTGGTAACCCGGCAAGCGCTCCTATATTACGTGCTACGTTCATGCCTTGCTCAGCTTCAGGCATTGCACATCCTAAAATTAAATCGTCAATCGGACCTTCATAGCCTGCTCTTTTTAATGTTTCTTTGACAACAACCGCTCCAAAATCATCTGGTCTAACTGTTGCTAAAGAACCCTTTTTTGCTTTTCCAATCGGAGTTCGTGCTCCTGCTACAATAACGGCTTCACGCATCGTATTAATCCCCCTTTGTTTCATGTGCAAGTATGGTTAATTCAGTCTTAAAATTAGTTACTAGTTACGCAGTGGTTTTCCCTTTAAAAGCATGTGCTGCATTCTTTGTTGAGATAATGGATCTGCCACTAAGCTTAGGAACGCCTCACGCTCTAGGTTTAATAGGTACTGTTCATCTACTAATGTGCCATATGGAACTTTACCACCAGCAATGACATACGCTAATTTTTTAGCGATTTTTAAATCGTGTTCACTAATATAGCCTGATTCAAACATTCCTTGCGCACCGATTAGTAGCGTACCGTAGCCTGATGCACCGACTACAGGAACTTTCGCAGGTACAGGCGGTAAATAGCCTGCCTCATAAAGCGCTAGTGCAGCTTGTTTTGCATCATATAGTTGGTGATCTGGGTTAACAGATATCCCGTCAGCAAAGTTTAAGAAGTTATTTTCACGTGCTTCTTCACCAGATGTCGAAACTTTCGCCATCGCAATCGATTCAAATACTTTATTAGCAATATGTTGATAGTCTACCTCAACGCCATTTGGTAACCCTTTAAGGAATTTTTGGTAAAGTGCTTTATTACCGCCACCGCCAGGAATTAATCCTACGCCGACTTCGACTAAGCCCATATACGTTTCCATTGTTGCTTGAATATGAGAAGCTGGTAAGCAAACCTCTGCTCCTCCACCAAGTGTCATAGCAAAAGGCGCTGCCACAACAGGCTTGCGAGAGTATTTAATCTTTTGCATCGCATCTTGGAATGCTTTAATAACGAAATCTAGCTCAAAAATATTATCATCCTGTGCTTCTACTAAAATCATTCCTAGATTAGCACCAACACAGAAGTTTTTCCCTTGGTTACCGATGACTAAGCCTTTATAGTTAGCTTCTACTTCATCGACTGCAAAGTTAATCATTTGAATAATGTCCAAGCCAATTGCATTTGATTGGGAATGGAATTCTAGTAATGCAATTCCATCACCTATATCTATTAAACTAGCACCTGTATTTGATTTAATAACACCGTGCTTTTTCTTATAACGTTTTAAGTTAATTTCCTTTTCATTGACTGGCACTTTTACATATTCAGAGCCATTATAATACGCTAGGTCACCGTCAATGTCCGAATAGAAAGTTTCAAAACCGCTTGCTAACATATCTTTTACAAATGCCGGCACTTCACGACCCTCTGCCTCCATTTTAGCTACGGACTCTTTGACGCCAATTGCATCCCATATTTCAAATGGACCTTGCTGCCAGCCGAAGCCCCATTTCATAGCATTGTCAATGGCAACAATATCATCAGCAATTTCACCGTGTAGCTGTGCAGAGTAAATGAGTGTCGGAGCGAAAATACCCCATAATAACTCTCCTGTACGATCTTTTGCATATGTTAATGCTTTCACTTTATTTGCTAATCCACGAGTTTGTTTTGCCATTTCGATAGAAGGTGTTTTTAACTTTTTAGCTGGGCTATACTCTAGTGTGTTTGGATCAATTTCAAGGATCTCTTTTCCTTGCTTTAAGAAGAACCCTTGACCTGATTTTGCCCCTAACCAGCCGTTTGTGACCATTTTCTGTAGGAATTCTGGTACTGCAAATACTTGCTGCTCTTCACCAGTTGTTTGATCATAAACGTTTTTCGCTACATGGATAAATGTATCTAAACCAACAACATCCAACGTTCGGAAGGTTGCAGATTTTGGACGACCGATTAGTGGACCTGTTACAGAATCCACCTCACCAACCGAATAGCTACCCTTCATCATTTCTTGTAAAGTAATTAGTAAACCGTACGTTCCGATACGGTTGGCAATGAAGTTCGGTGTATCCTTAGCAAGTACGACGCCCTTTCCAAGCACATCTTCGCCGAATGTTTTCATAAAGCTTACAACCTCTGGCGCTGTTGTGTTCGCCGGAATGACTTCAAGTAATTTTAAATAGCGTGGCGGATTGAAAAAGTGAGTTCCTAGGAAATGCTTTTGGAAATCTTCTGAACGCCCTTCTGCCATTGCATTAATACTTATGCCAGATGTGTTTGAACTAATAATTGTGCCGGGCTTACGTACAGCATCAACTTTTTCATATAGGTTTTGTTTAATCGCTAAATTTTCAACAACAACTTCAATAATCCAATCTACATCTTTTAATTTCTCTAGATCGTCCTCAAAGTTACCAACCGATAGTAGTGATAAATTTTTCTTAGAAGTAAGTGGTGCTGGCTTTTGCTTTAATAACTTTTGAAGAGCTCCGTTGACGATACGATTTCTTACAGCAGGATGCTCTAAGGAAAGACCTTTCACTTCTTCCTCTTTCGTTAGTTCTTTCGGCGCAATGTCTAATAATAATGTTGGAATACCGATGTTTGCTAAATGTGCTGCAATTCCAGAGCCCATTACCCCTGAACCTAGAACAGCTGCTTTTTTAATGTTGTACGTCACAAGCAATTCCCCCTTATTCTCCCATTGAATGAATAGCCATTCATTTTTTGACCAAAAAAATATCAAGTTTGCCTTAGCGTATTTTTGTCCAGATAATTTTAGGCATAATCTGTGACATACGACTGAGGCTTATCTCCGTCCAGCTACCATTGTAGTTTTTGAGGTAAATATTTCCGCTGAATGAAGATAAAACTACTTTTTCTGTTTTTAGTGTAGATTATTTTGTTTAATTTAGCAATCATTTTCCTCCAATTATTTTTGCAATATATAACTTTTTTTGTTTTTTACGAGCGAAAACAAGACAATAAGTAGATACCGATTATTCCAAACAGAAAACTTTCAGGTTCCGTTAAAAATGTGTAAAATGGAAAGCAAGGAGAGTGAAATACTAATGAAAACAATTACAACTGCTGACCAATTTAATGAACTGATCTCTGGTGATCAAAAAGTGCTAGTGAAATTTTACGCTGGATGGTGCCCAGATTGCACACGCATGAATATGTTTATCGATCCAATTATCGAAGAATACAACCAATTTGACTGGTATGAACTTAACCGTGATGAGCTTCCAGAAATTGCGGACAAATATGATGTAATGGGTATTCCAAGCCTACTAATTTTCCAAAACGGTGAAAAATTAGCACACTTACATAGTGCTAATGCTAAAACACCTCAGCAAGTTACAGAGTTCTTATCTGCTCAACAATAATAAAAAGCGAGCTGCATTTCTTTTTGAAATGCGGCTCTTTTTAGAAAGGAGATTATGATGCGCCAACAATTGTCGTTACTCGGAAAATCACAATATGATGCAGCCATTTCACCAAACTATCATAATTCCGCTTGTGGACCTACAACTGTACACGTAATCTTAAACTACTTTGAAAATCAAGCTCCTTCGGTAAATGAACTTTATAAACTTCTCGGTGGTACAAAGATCGGGTTATTTAAGTGGCGCCTAATTCGCAATCTTCGCCGGCTTCGTCCGACATGGGAAATTCGCGATTGTACATTAAAGGAGGCTATGCAGGAAATCGATGCAGGTCGCCCTGTCGCCATACGCTTTGACCGATATTTTAGCCTAAATTGGTGCGATAAAAAATCTGCCTTCGCCTATCATTGGGTACCTCTCATTGGCTATGAAATACGAAATGATGAGCTGTGGTTAATGTTCCATGATAATGGTGGTGCTGATCGTGAAAGCAAAATTCGAATGGCTCCTTTTAAAGATAATGAAAAAGTATTGAGTTTCGTGAAAATTACACCGAACTAGGTGAGAGCGTGCCTGTAATGTTAGACACGTTCTTTTTTCATCAATAATTCAAGGCTTAATTACTCAAAGATTGTATGAAAAAAGCAGAGCATATTTCTATACTCTGCGAAGATGATGTCTATTTATTAAATAAGTGAATACAATGAGCGTGCCTGCTTGGCGATTAATGTGTAGCCATGTTCTTCTATTTCTTTGAACGTTTGGGGCTCGTAATTTGGTAATACTAAGTTCGTTAATTCTGCCTCAATTGGTACATTCGTTTGAATGGTTGCAAGCTCGTGTGACAATTTTAGCATATCTAAATTCTCTTTAATTTTCGTACGTTGACCAGGCTTTAATTCGTCTAATGATGTAAGAACATTTTCAATAGAACCATACGATTGAATTAACGCGAGTGCCTGCTTTGGTCCAATTCCCTTAACGCCTGGGTAGCCGTCACTCGTATCCCCCATAAAAGCTTTGACCTGTGCAAATTGAATAGGTTCGATGCCATATTCCTCTTGAAAACGTGTATGCGTATAAACGTCATACTCTGTGTAGCCTTTTTTCGTAAAAGCAATTTCCGTTGACGGTCTTAAAAGCTGCAGTAAATCCTTGTCTCCGCTAATTACCGTAATGTCAGCCTCATCCTGATATTTTGTAATCATTGAGCCAATTAAATCATCTGCCTCCATTCCTTTAACACCGAAGTTTTGCCAGCCGATTTGTTGCGATAAATTTTTCGCCATATCAAATTGTGGTAGCATTTCCTCTGGTGGTGATGGACGATTAGCCTTATAACCATCAAATAATTCGTTGCGGAATGTATGTGCCCCCATATCCCAACAAACAGCTAGATGGGTCGGCTTCATAATAGATTGTGCCGTTAATACATGACGCACAAATCCTTGGGCACCATTAGAAGGTGTCCCATCCGCAAGGCGAATATAATGCCCCATCGCTGCAGACGCAAAAAATGAACGGAATAATAGCGCCATGCCATCAACAATTAATAGTTTTGGTTTTGTTGTCATAATAATAATCCTCTCTATAACAATACAATGATTGTATTCATCTATAATATTTCAGGTGTTTTGATTAACCATTTGCATCTACGCTCATTAATTAGATAACCGAATTTCTGCTACGGGATACTCGCTTTCCTACGGGTGAGCGTCGAGTAGCCCTCCGCTACAATCAGCTAAAAATGAGCATACATAAACAAAGTATCTACAAAAAAATTCTTTTGTCGGTCAATAATAAACCTATAATTTCCTAATCAACAGGCCTGCCATAATATATTAATATTAAGCATTGTTCTATTATAGCAAACTATCATCAAACTTCATTGTAAATATATACAAGCCATCATTCTACGGCTCATTTTCCAACTACCTAATTTGGGCGTTGCCTTTCTTTTGAATACGATTGCGGTAATCCAGTCGAATACCTGTTAGCCATTGTAAAAATGCTGTCACGCCCAGCTTCACTGTTTCCGGGCGTAGGTCCCCCTCCTTTGGATCTGCGAAGACAAAGTCAATATGGCGGACTCCTTCATTTTCCCCAATGAGCTTTAGGATATCGAATAATTCATAGGCCGTTAATCCACCTGGTGTTGCGGCAGGTACATCTGGGGCAAATGTAATATCGAGTACATCTAAATCGACCGATACATAAATACGATCCACCTCATACATAAGCTGTCGGAGCATTTCGCGAATAGTTAATTGAATACCATCACGACGCATTTGCTTTAACGTAATCATATGTATTCCTTGTTCTTTCGCGTAGTGAATCATTTCTGGTGAATTAAAAAAGCCGTGTAGCCCGACATTATAAACATGTTTCCCCTCTACAATCCCAGCTGCAATGAGCTTCTGCATTGGAGAATCCATGGCTAAACCAATTTCCTCCTGATTTCGGGCATCCAAATGCGTATCAATTTGAATAATCCCGATGCGATCCTTTGGAAAAGCATTCTTTATTCCTCTTAGAGAGCAAGCTGTAATCGCATGATCTCCACCTATAAGACAGGTGAAACTTTTAGAATATGCGGTACTTAAGCTTTCTGCTGCAGCTTCTATAGCTGACTCTGAAAGCATTCTATCAGTCTCGTGGATGGCCACATCGCCAACATCAACGACTGCCAACGAGCGCAAATCTACTTGCTCATCTAAATTATAAGATTGAAAGCTTGGCCAAGCTTTTCGAAACGCTGTTGGATATAGTGCTTTTTCGGAGGGTTTACTTGCATACGATAATAAAGCACCATAGAAAATAATATCTACGTCACTCGGAAGTGGATTTTCTTTTTGCTTAATCCATTGATGCATAGCTGAACCATTTTCTTGCTTATACTGCCATTCTGGTTGAATAAACATGTTAACGACCACCTTCATGCTATTTTTCTATATCTTAGCGTGGGGTTGATTTCCGTTCCGGCTGGGCGCTTTGTAGCTGCCGCTTTGCTTTCGCTACAGAAAACATTTGTTGCTGACGCTTCGCTTTCGCACAGAGCAAAGCTTCCTGGGGGCGTTCAATGAGCCGCTTGGGCCAACATGATGTTGGTCACGAAGGCGTTATCACAGGATGTGATGTTTTTAGCCTTCGTTCCTCTGCCTGCTCGCTCCAGGGTCTCGGGCCAACAGATGTTTTTTGCGCGAAAGCGTAGTGCTAACGCAGCGTCAGCAAAGTGTTTTTGTCTGTGCGAGAGCGTAGTGCAACGTAGCGACAGCAACAGCACCGATGTTGGTCACGAAGGCGTTATCACAGGATGTGATGCTCTTAGCCTTCGTTCCTCTATTGTTGATCCCCGAGGAGTCGCCCAGCCTCCACTCCAATCAATTTATCCACATGACATATGTTTTAACAAAATGTCACCCCGACTCTTGGGCGATGAGCCATATTGAAGTCAATTGCCCTATGCTACTTTATTGTTCTTACAAATATACCTAAAGAATTTCCTTCAACATCATAGTACCATTAGTACATACAATTTCGTCAAAGCTCAGGATTTTCCCTCTTAATTTTAAATAATCTCCACACTTCATTTACCCCTATAAACACAAAAAAGTAACAAACTAGGCACTTTTCTAGTTTGCTACTTTTTATGTTGGGATAAAGGGGGCTTCTTTCCCCCACCGATTATTAGTCTTCACCAATCGGGCTTTTGCGGGCTAAAGATTGGCAAAGCTCTGCGACCTCGTGCATCGTGTAGCTTTGAAAGTTATATTGATGACGCAATTCCTGATAATATAGTAAAAGTTCCTCAAGCATAGCTAAATTTTTTTCAATGTTCTTGCCAAAATTATGAGGGTGCCACCATAAATGGTAAAAAGCTTTAGACATTGCAGCTGCATGCATTCCCTCTTTAATACGTTTAACCTTTAAGCCTTCAAAAAATCGTAATGGGCTACAATAGGGTCTTAAAAATGCACTTGAACGAATGTTAATAAAGGAATCCTTTTGCATGTCCTCAAGCGTTATCAGATGATTTCCTGTTACATTGACATAGCTATCCAGCCATTTTTTTGCACCTAATAGTCGACCTTTTTTCGTAAATTTTTGGGGATCGTATAACGGATGTTTTTCATTTCCTCTATAGCATATAAACCCTACTTCCTGACATGCTGAGAAATATGCTTCATTCACCTGATTACGCGGAAATACAATCGATTTCATCGGTGCGATATATTCTTCACAAATCATTGCAGTTGCGTGTAAGTCTGCACGAAAATCTGCTTCAGTTTGTCCATTTTCTAAACAGTAAAAATGTGAAAATGTATGACTTCCTATTTCTTGATGTGGTGTACGTTTAATCTTCTCAATTAAGGATTTGCCGAAATGTAAGAGGTCATCCTGCTCATCTTCTCCTACTTTTGCAAATTGTGTATGTGCTGCATAATGCCTGTTTTTATATTTTACAGGGATCCCTCTTAAGTAGTGAGCCATTTCTGCTTTTGTTTCTGCAAACAATAGTCCCACTGTGGCCCAAGTCGCATGAATACCATATTGTTCAAACAACTCTAGTATTTTAGGCAATGCCTCACGTACTCCATATAAATTTTTATTGTATTGCCCGTACTTAAACACATCGTGGACACCCCAATTTAGTTCAAAATCCAATGATATGACAAGACCTCCACGATTCACTTCAATTACTACTTCCTCCATTTTTGCACACCCAGTAACAGTGCACGAATTTTTGATTGGGTAATGTAGCCAGAGTATACATCGACGACTTGCCCACCGAAGCCTTGCTTAAACGCTCGAACATTTTGGTCATCAGTTAACTTCCCCATATCATATAAAACAAAGCCCTGCTCCTTTAAATGCAATAAATTGTGCCATAGTAAGAAACGATTTGCATAACGAACTGGTCTTTTTAAATGATCTGGCACCAATTGCGAATGACAAGTCGCTACATAATAGGACATCGCTTTTTTAGCGTATACAATATCGAGTCTATAGCAAAGTGTTTGTCCACAAATACTTCGAATCTCAGACAACCATAGCGCTCCTTTATCTTTTAAGTGCGTAATAGCTTCCATTTGAGACTTAGTAATGAGCTCGAGTTTTTTCCTTTTCGCAAAACTATTATAAAACTGTTGAAAGGCTCGTAAATTTTCATCTGATGGTTCTTTATAAATAAAAACTTGATAGGACTCTTTTTGTGCACGACGAAGTATTTTTCGATTACTTTCTGAAAGAGCAAGATACAATGATAACTCACTATCTGTCAGGTGAATATGAACCGTTTCACTTTTAACAAGCTTACGACTCGGTACAAGTGAATTTGTATACCCAATGACCTTCATCGATTTTCTAACATTGGCTGGCTTTTCTACAAAATAAAAATGCTGCATTGCGATATTCCATCGCTTACTTTTAATGGACAGAATGAACATCGCCCCCACTCTCTGTGTATTTTTCTACATGATTTCGCTCATAACGAGCACATTTAAAATGTTTCATTCGAGAAATACGTTTATAGCCTAGCTGCAATAATCGTTTACGCTTTCGCCATTGCCAAAAGCGTGCAGTAACCCAAAGTGTTTGTGCAGGTTTCATTTTTTGGAAAAAGGCTGTGATAATATCGATATTTTTATAAACATCATAGGTTAAAAAATATGTCTGCTTTGGCAGTGTTTCGACAATTTGCAATTCATCTACACGCCAGTTCACCGCATGTATCGCAAACGCAGGCTTATTCGTTTCTGCAAAAGAATCTTTATAAATAGTGTATCCCTTGTAAAATAAAGAAATAATCTCTTCCTCATCGAGTTCCATCGCCTCCTGAATCGACAACTCCTCAAACAAATCTCCTACAGGTCGATGTGGTGTCTCACTATCTGATGGGGATAATTCATACAAATCCACTTGCTTAAAACGAATAAATTTTTCTACGAATAGTTGTCCATATTCTAGCCAATCTTTTACTTTTCCATACTTTACTAAGTAACGTAATTGGCCTAGAGTATTGCGTTTCCATTCAACCATACGATGATTGCCTTTTAAAAATTCCTTTAGTCGTTCCTTTAGCGTAAAACGACTCGCCAAAAGCTTTGCCCGCTTCGTTCCACTGCTTACGAGCATACGCCTTGTAAAATCAATATTAGAGCGCCAATCGAACTTATACGGCTCATAGCCAATACTCATATCGAACAAGCGATAGTTTTCAGAATAGATTTGCTTGATGGTTTCTTGATTCACTAATCTGCCCGGTCCAAATATATTAAATGTCGGCTCATGTGCAAGTGCGTAAGTTACATAACGTCCTCGACAGCAAATTCCATAGGTAAAGGCAATCCATTGGTCTTCAAAAACAAGTGCGTCTACCTTGACTTGCAATGCTTCCCCTTTAAGAAGCGTTAACTGTTCGAAAAAATCCTTTTTCTTACCTTTTGTAAAATCACTTGTGTCTATTTTTTTTGCCCATCGTCGATTAAATAATCTAAACATTTGCCAAAGCTCGTCCTGCGAAGGTATTTTCCTCGTTAATGAGCCTAATTTTCGTAGCTTCCGTTCTCTTCTATCCACACCATGCATTTTTCTACGTTGATTGAAATAGTTATTAAAATCTATATCGTGAAAGGCAAGATATGGTGTCACTACACGAAAAATACTCGGGCGTAACTGCCTTTCAACAAAATATTGCTCAATAACCTTTGTAGAGTCTTTACTTTCCAATAATCCATGAAATGAAAATAGTAGGTGTTTATATTTTTCAATGAGCTGATCAAATACAAAGGTCGTCGCAGGCAACAGCCATTCTTTTTTCGCTACAACACCGGAGTAATTTGCAATATTTTCTCCAGCAAAGGCATAAATTCGTACTCCCCATCGAAGTCGAACTAAGAAGGGAAAAAAGGCAATGATCGCACCATTTTCTTCGACAGCATAGAGCTCAACACGCTCTCTACGCCCAACAATTTGCCACCAGTTATAAAACCAAGCAAATTCTATAAATGGATTATCATTGCCCTCCGCTGCTAAAATCCCATCCCAAATATCCTTGTACCACATAAGCTCATCATCTGTTCGAATGCGAATTAATTGCAAATTAATCACCTTTCTTAACGGACTTTGATACAGCCTGTTCGTAGACAAATAGAGTTTTCTGATACATTGGTAGAAACGTAAAATTCCTTAAAAATCGACGCTCACTAGCGTCCCCCATTTTTTGTCGTAAGTTCTTATCCATCAACAATTGTTTAAGCCTGTTCTTTAGTGTGCCCTTATCATCTCGGTTAATTAAAAATCCATTCTCATTGTCAGAAACCAACTCATTGACGCCACCTACATTCGTGGCGATAACCGGAAGTCCCGCTCGCATCGCTTCTATAATTGAGATCGGTAAGCCCTCCCAATCTGATAGCAAAACAAATAAATGACTTTCCTCAAGCAAAGATGTGACATCTAATTGATTGCCCAAAAATGAGACACGATCCGTTAAACCTTTAGTAGCAATAAATGTTTCTAAATTAGGACGTAATGAGCCATCACCTATTAATTGAAGGCGCCAAGGTATATCAGAAAGCTCCGCTAAAGCTTCTAGCAATAAATCCTGTCTTTTTGGCACTTCAAAACGAGCAACCATCACAATTAATGGATGCTCCTCCTTCTCTCTATTAGGTGCTACTTGCTTCTCTATTTGGTCGATGCCATTATGAATCGTTAGCATTTTATGAGCAGGAGCAATTTTTTTCGTTAATGCTAATTTGCGATCGTATTCAGATACCGTAATAATTTTAGCTGTTAACGGCTGAACTGATTTTTCCATTCGACGATACAGCCTCTTTTTTTTATGTGGTACGCCTTCTGTAAAACTCCAGCTATGAGCTGTAAAAACAGTTGGAATGCGTAAAAGCCTACCTACTACACGTCCAATTGCGCCCGCCTTTGATGAATGAGCTGCAATAATATCTGGTTGTATTTTTTTAAATGCGGCTCTTACTTGCCAAAAGGTTTGTAAATCCTTTTTAAAGTGAATCGCTCGCTGCATGTCTGTAATACTAATAACATCAATTTTTTCTTCTTGAAAACGCCACAATGATGGATCATAAAGACCCGTTACAATGGTTACCTCGTGAGCATCTTGCTTCAATTTTATGGCAAGTGCCTCCACATGCTTTTGCGCTCCGCCAATCTTATCCATACGTGTAATAAGCTGAACGATCTTCAGGATCTAACACTCCTTAAATTTTAATAAGCACCTGTTCTCGCTAAAACTACGTAAAATGTTTTGATGATAATTTTTATATCCATCCAAAATGAATATTTACCAACGTATTCTAGGTCATATGAAATTTTTTGTCCGTGAGAAATATTAGAGCGGCCGTTAATTTGAGCAAGCCCTGTTAAACCAGGCTTTACATCTAAACGTCGTGCCTGCAAAGTGTTATAAGCATTTGTGATAGTTGGAACTTCTGGCCGTGGTCCAACAATACTCATATCTCCTTTTAGGACATTAATGAGCTGTGGAATTTCATCAATACTTAACCTCCGAAGAACGGCCCCAACCTTCGTGATGCGTGCATCCTGTTCAGTTTTAAAATAAAAATCATCTGGAATTCCGTCTGCACACAATCTAGGCATTTTCACCGGAACTGCCTGTAAGGTCATTGTCCGCAACTTCCAAATAACAAAGCGCTGATGTTCCTGTCCAGTACGAATTTGTTTAAAAAAAACAGGGCGACCTGTACTAATGAGTAAGATGAGGAAAACTACTAACATAAGAGGAATGGTTAAGAAAAGTAATAGGAGTGCCCCCGCAATATCAAAAATTCTTTTTCCGTACTTACTATAAAATGTCTTAGTCTGAGCTAACTGCTGCTCGTGCAATACATCATCCTTTACATTTTTTTTGCACTTAACTTTATATATTCATTTGGGACATTTATAGAACTACTTTTGATAAAGCATTTTCATAATAATATGTGAAAAAAAGAGGTTCATCACCATAACGTGGGTTGATTTCCGTTCAGGCTAGGCGCTACTCGAAGAGCCATCATATACATGGCATACATCTCAACAAATGGAATACCCCACTTTTAGTGATGCGTCAAAAAAGGAGTTATTTCAAAATTATTTTGAATAACTCCTAACCATGATCATATACTCAGCCACGAATTGAGATGTTCCATGTTACCCTTGTATAATTTGCACAGCACATGCTATTTGAACATTTCCTTTTAACGCCTTACTGATCATACATGTTTGTTCTGCCTTCTCAGCTAATCGTTCAATTCTTTTTTGTTCGCGTTCAGTTAAATCTTGTACAACAATTCTTGGCTTATGTAAGATTTTCTCATAAGTAAAAACACCATTCGTGACATCCACAAAACCTTCAGCTTGCATAGACAAATCCAACACAGAAATCTTCGAATTTTCAAGTAACGTAGCCAGTGTAATTAAATAACAGGTAGCTGCCGCTCCAAGCAGCATTTCATCAGGATTTGTTCCAATCCCTGGCCCATTCATTTCTCGAGGAATAGAAATTTTCGTATTTAGATTGTCCGCTATAATAGTACCTGCCCCATTTCTCCCCTCCGACCATTTTAAATTCATATTAAATAAATGTTGAACCATAATAAAATCCTCCTTTTGGTTATGTGGGTATGATTAGAGCGCTTACCTGAGCAGTCCCACACTCTCGGATCAGTTTTCTTGATTACCCGACCAATTCTATTACCAACCGAATCAGTTTGCAAGGTTGCCCCAAGCGGCTCATCGTACGCCCCCAGGAAGCTTTGCTCTGTGCGAAAGCGTAGCGACAGCAACAACAAAGCGCCCAGCCGGAACGGAAATCACCCCCACGCTATGATGATGGGTAATAAAAGTGATTATAAATAGATTTTGGCCCATCATCGGAAATTTGGGATGACATTTTGTTAAAACGTATCCCATGTGATTTAGTTGATTGGAGCGGAGGCTGGGCGACTCCTTGGGGATTAGCAATAGAGGAACGAAGGCTAAAACCATCACGTCCTGTGATAACGCCTTCGTGACCAACATCGTATTGGCCCGAGACCCTGGAGCGAGCAACGCGAGTGAAGCGGCTCATCGGACGCCCCCAGGAAGCTTTGCTCTGTGCGAAAGCGTAGCGACAGCAACAAATGTTTTCTGTAGCGAAAGCAAAGCGGCAGCTACAAAGCGCCCAGCCGGAGCGGAAATCAACCTTACACTATGGCGATAATCGCTTTTCTTTGAATTATTAATGCAATAATAAAACATCAAATATTTAAGAAAAACAGGAAAACTGATTTTATGGTAGAATAGAAAAAACAATTCTTTAGGAGATTTAAAAAATGATTTTAACAAAGCAACAAGCAATACAAGCACTTAAAAAGAACAAATTTATCGGTTTTACTACTAAAACTGGGAATATTATTATGAAAAAAATGAATAAAACCGATTATAATATTTTCGTATTTGAAGAAGGCAAAGATAAACCAGTGCGTTATGTAGGCTCTATTATGAATGTAATGGCTACAATGAGCGACAAAGCTTCTAACAAGGATTTTGTCATTATGGAACAGCTTGCACCTCAAAATAAAGAAGAGGCTACGACTGTGGACAAAGAGGAAGTTAAAGAAGTAGCTAAGCCTGTAGAGAAAGAGGAAATTAAAGAAGCTACTAAGCCTGTAGAAAAAAATGAAGCAAAAAAAGCAAAGAAAGAAAAAGCAGAAGAAACAGCTGACATCGATGAAGAAAGACGTGCCATTTCCGGTTACGAAGGCTTATATGATGTTACAGCGAGCGGTCGAATCATTAATGTGCGCGTAAATCGTCCATTAGCTCGATGCAACGATGAATATGGTTTCCATATTGTTCGTCTAACAAAAGAAGGTACTGCTTCAAGTCATAATGTATTTGAGCTTTGGAAACAGGCATACCCTGAACTTGAACAAACTAATTTTAAAGGTGCCTTAAAAGCGAAATATGGTACAGGCTGCAAGTTAACTGATAAACCAGGTGTACACTTTTAATCATTATAAACCCCTAGCGTCGTTGCATTGACGCTGGGGATTTTTTTAGGTAAGAGTGATACTTGCTATTGATGTTCAATCATTTTCACCTTTTGATTGAAGGTAAACAGGCTCTTTATACCTTTAGCAAGGTCTGTTCTTCCTTATTAACTGCATTTGCCATATGCGTTGTTGCAATATAGCTTAATGTCATGCCTGGTCCTAATGTTGCACCTGGCCCTGGATATGTTTTACCCATTATAGAGGCCGAGCAATTCCCTGATGCAAATAACCCTTCAATTGCCGTACCGTCTGCCTTTACAACGCGAGCATGCTCATCCACCACTAAGCCACCCTTAGTCCCGATATCTCCAGGATATAAAGCGAGTGCATAAAATGGAGCATTAGTAAGCTCTGCTAGGTTCGGATTCTTCAAAGTAGGATCTCCATAATAATTATCATAAGCACTATCTCCTCGGCGGAAATCTTCATCTCGACCATTACGAGCAAAGGCATTGAAGCGCTCTACATTTTCTACTAAATTCTCCACTGGAACATTCATTTGCCCTGCAAGTTCTTCGATTGTTTGTGCACTTTTCACTATGCCGTTATCAAACCAACTTTTTGGGAAAGATTGTCCTGGGAATAATCCTGTGAAAATATACCGACTCTTTGCTGTTGCATCGATTACGATCCAAGAAGGTATAGCATTGTTTGTTTTTTGATGGTGAATATGCATATTGTCTACAAATTCATGATAAGGTGCCGCTTCATTCAAATATCGTTTCCCAACACCATCCACAACCATCATATTAGGAACACCGCGGTCCGCAACAAGGAAAAAAGGATGTCCTTGAGGATCAATAACGGAAGGGGCTCCCCATACTTTATCCATTAAATCTAGTGTCGCCCCTATTTTCACGCTTGGTTCGATAATATCTCCCGTTTGCCCCTCTGGTGTAGAAGTCCATTTTGCATTTGTTGGTGCCGGCAAATATTTTTCACGATATGCTTGATTATGAGAAAAACCACCTGAAGAAAGAACTACCCCACGCTTTGCCTCGATCCGCATCTCCTGCCCATCTCGTTCAACTACGATACCAGTCACTCGATTATTTTCGACGATAAAATCTTTAAATGCAGTCGAGATCCACAGTTCTCCATTCGCTTCTGCAAGTGACATTCGTAAACGAGCAATTAGCGCTTCCCCTAATGCAACAGGCAGACTTCCTGTAACTTTCGATTTCACTAATCGTATGCCTAATTTTAACGCAGTTGTTTTCCCTTTTGTCGTGCGTCTAATCATATTTACCTTATGAAATTCAGAGCTATTCATCGTAAAGCCTTTAGTGGACAATGTAGAACGACGCATCGTATCTGCTAATGACCCCATTTTCTTCAAATCAAAAATAAGTGGCTCAATCGACCGTCCTTGAGGGAAGCCACCTGGTTTTTCAGGATAATAATCTGAATAACCTTTCGCATATTGGAAACGCATATGCCTAGTATGATTATTTAAGTACCTTAACATTTCTGGCCCTCGTTTAATATAAGCTTCCTTTAAAGCCTCTGGTACACGATCACCAATAGTTGAATCTAAGTATAAACGCGCTAGTTTATGTGTATCAGGAACACCCTCCCCCTTAATCACATGATTATTTGGAATCCATAGTGCTCCACCAGACAAGGCAGATGCCCCACCATAACGCTCTGTCTTTTCAATGACTAATGATCTCATGCCCTGTAGCTTTGCTGTCAGCCCTGCTGTTAACCCTGCTGCCCCTGAACCTACTACTACCACATCATAACTCGCATCCCATTTCATACTTCCATTCCTCACCTTCATTAGTAGTTACTAAATCAATGAATCTGGTATTACTATAGAAAGTATAGAATTTAAATAATTTTCAGTCAATTTAATATCACCATATTTATGATTAATATTTGTTCCGCTTCAATTACGCAAATTTCGTTAATAAAATCCCTAAAAGTAGATTTATCGATAAAATAACCTTTTACTTTTTAGTAATGAATACAAAGGATTTTTTTCAAAAACTGGCGATTATCATATTCGTTTCTACTTAGCATATATTTTATCAATTATGCCTCGGCATAATTGCGTCCGGAATCAGCTTTGTGCTTGCACAAAGAACTCCTTTCTGATTCCGTGACATTCGCCGAAGGCTTTAACTTCTTTCAGCGGTGTTTAGACACCCGCTGAAAGAAGTTAAAACAGGTTAAAGAATATATAGGGTGGAGGAATTTTGTAGTTGAGTGCAATGATACTTGGTGGTTTTCTTTTTTTTAGCGCTAGCATCGGAGGAACTCTAGCTTGGGTATTCTCTAGGCTATTCCAGCATACAACTCATGGATTATCATTACTAAGTGGAGGATTTTTAGTTGGCATACTTGTAGTAGACGTCATTCCTTCTTCTTTTCAAATGTACAATTCAATCGGCCTTATACTTGGAATTTTGATGGGCTATTTAATGTTTGAAATACTTAATAGTTTATTTCACACTTCCCATACACAAAATCCCTCTGTATCACTACTTGCAATCGCTATCATTATCCACACCATTCCGATGAGTCTTACTGTCGGACAATTACTAGGGAACTCTGCATTAAGTATTGCAATAACAGCTTCCATTATTCTACATCATCTACCAGAAGGCTTCGCACTTTCAACAGCATTACTATCACAAGGAGAAAGGCTATGGAGACTCTTTGTTTATTTTGTAGCATTTTCGATTTTCTTTAGTATTTTCATACAGATCGGCCAATATTGGGAGATATCGAATAAGGCACAAGGAGTACTAATGGGTGTATCGATTGGGTTAATCGCAACTGCCAGTATTTCAGAATTTATTTTACATCATATTCGTTCAGTATCACGAAAATCCTTTATAGCATTTATTTTATTAGGTTATTTATTAAGTCACTTATTTCATATGCTAGTCGAATAAAAAAGCAATCCACCAGATATTGTGGATTGCTTCTTTTTTGTTACTCTTCGTCATCAAGTAACACTAATGATAGTGTTAAAATTTTAGAGAACTCTGCACGTGTAAGATTACCTTTTGGATTAAATTGACCGTTCACACCATCAATCACACCTAATTGCTTTAATAATCCGATTGCTTCAACAGTTTCTTGTCGCATTTTACTTTTATCTGTAAATGGGTTATTTTTGCTAACTTTACTTACATCATAACCCATTCCTTCTAGATAAATCGCTGTTACATAGGCCATTTCCTCACGTGTAGCAGGTGTATTTGGCTCAAAATTAGCACCATCAAAAATATCGAGTAAGCCATACTCTTCTAAAATCGCTACTTCTTTTGCACCTGGGAAGTTTGCTAAATCCTTATATGAAGCAGGGCCTTCATAATCTTCCTTCACATCTAATCCAGCAGCACGGAAAATCATAGAAGCTAATTGTCCACGTGTTACTTTTCCGTTTGGATTAAATGTTGTAGCGGATGTACCATTAATAATGTCAAATTGATAAAGTACTTGGATATAGCTCTCAGCCCAGTGACCTATAGAATCTGTGAAGTAACCCCCTGGTTTTAAATCAATAGGTTCATCTTCGAACATTTCTTTAATTATGTCATTTAAATCTTCTTTATCTAAAGGTAACCATTTTCCTTTTTCCAAAACTTCTCCTTTAAATGAATTCCCAGAAGGCGTAAATTTTATTTGCATAGCGTTACCGTACAACTCTTTAAATTCTTTTTGTTCCTGTGCACTCCATGTAGGATCTACTGAAAACTTTGCCGTAATACTATTTTTTGTTGTTACAATACCACGCTCATCAATAGCTAATTTGGAGATTAGCAGTTTTTTATAAAGGTCCTGGTAAGTCATTGATTGCAATGGTATAACCGCTGCAACTGCCTGTTTTGGGTGGATAATGCTAGCAACATCTACTTCTTGCACATTTACTTGTGTATTTACTTGTGCATTTGCTTGTAACCCAAAACCTCCTGTAAAACATGCAATACTAAGTGCGCCAGCTAAAACTGTCTTTTTCATTATTATTCTTGCCCCTTTCAATTCATAAATTCAGTGTACTAAAACAACCATTAGTAAATCTATAAAATTATGTAAGTTATTCAAAATTATAAGAAAGTCCTATGTTTCACAACGTAAAAAATTACTAAATCTCCATGTAAATCCAGAAAGTATATTACACAATTTCTACAAATTTCTACAATGTATTAGGTAGTTTTTTCAATAAATCCAACGAATTGTATCATTATTTCTTATTTCGAATAAACATCTTATTATAAATATGCTTTATTTCTCTTTTTAATTTATGTAGAAAAAATAGTAAACTTGTTTATTATTTTTTAGGTATAAAGTATAGTAACGAACACTAAATATGTATATATTTCCAGTTAAAAAGAATCTAAAGAAATAGCTGAGGGTAAAACTATATTAATTGTAGAGGTAAGTAATGGAGAATCATTTGAAATAAAATCTCTTTGTCAAAAAAAATATACGCCAAGCTAATGAGCACCGCCATTATTTTGGCGGTGTCTTTATAACTAGTGAGCTCGACGTTGCTGAATTGTAATATACAGACCTAATAATCGGTCAGTTGTCATTACACCGTTTTTTAAATCTTTTAAATGCGAATCTTGAATAATACCTTCTTTGGTTGCTTGCGCTATATAATTTTCTGTTTCTGTGCGCATTGCTGGTGATGCAGGATTCCATACTTGTGTCACTTTGTTGTCCTCCTTTTTGTCTTCTATAATTAATTGCACTGTTGTTTTACTACTACTAGGAACGATTACTTGTCCCTCTAACTTATAACCTGTAGGCATCTTCCAAGTCGATTTAACTTCAAAATGCGGTCGGTCAATGCTACCGATCCAATCCCCGCCCCATGTAATGCCAAGCTTGCGAGCGATAGTACCCACTTTATTCAGTATAGTTACATCATAAAGTGTTTTTGGAGGACCAACGGCAATATCCCAAGCTAAACGACTGCTATGGTTGCTTTTAAGCGTCCAAGTAACAACCTGTCCTGGTCGAGTACGTCCTTGGGCATATAAATAATTTTGTCTTTCTTGAGAGCGATATGTTTCGGTAATAAAAACGTTACGAATGCCTGCCTTGTAGCATTCTTGGAACAAGAGTCGACATGCTAATTGTGCAGCTGGTAATAATTGTGCCAAATCTCTGCATGTTGTTGTTATATTTGTACTCATTTATTGTCCCCCTCACCCGTTTTATCTTTGACAATCGCTAAAATATTTTTAATAAAAGTTGGTGTAGGTAACCCCATCTTTGTGCCATTCTCTGTTATTGAGATAAACTCTAAAACACAAAAAGCAATGGCAGCTCCATCACCTGCATATTCAATCCCTGGTATCACTAGAGCTAGTAAATAAACCGATCCAACCAACATCAAATAATAGATTTTTCGAATAATACCATTCACACCAATTCGGCTATTTAAATTATGATTAGCTATACCAGACAAAATACCCGTGAGATAATCAATCGCCATAAATCCTATTAAAACCGTTACTGCCATGCCGAAACCATTCACCGAATAAGAAATAAGTGCTCCAATAAAACCACTCCAAGTCGCTATCCATTTGTCCACTCCACCACTTCTTCCTTTTTGTAGTCCATAAGAAAAGCCCTCCACATATGTGGAAGGCATCTACTCAAAATTGAATAAAAAAATAACGCCCGTCTTAAGACTGCGTTTATGTTTGTGTGGCTGTCGCTGGTAATACACTCACAATAATGTGCTTATTAATGATAGCCCCACCAATATTTACGAAAGAAATTTTTTGATCGTTTAATGTTGCTGTAAATGCCGTAGCATCAAACTCAGCATTTTTTAAATTAATTGCTTGTCCATTGTTTAGTTGTACTTGATAATCCATAATTATCATTCTCCTTTTATTTAAGTTAGTTTAACCGAACCTATCGTAGAACCATTAACTTGTACATACAAATTACCACCTGATGTTGAAATACCAATCCCAGAAGAGTTTGCTCGTACTAAACCTGAAAGACCTGTAGCTTGTGGGACATTTAATTGACCATAAATAGTATTAGAACCGTTAAGTTCGTTATAGTTACCATTTAACCTTACATAAGGAGCAGATAAGTCCATATACGTACCATTAGCATAAATTGTATTATTACCATGAAATACGATACCCCTGTTAGTAGTACCCTGCAAATACAATGTACTTCCTATGCTAGCATCTTGTTTAATGTTAATGTTAGCTCCATAAATATCAACACCATTAATAGTTCCTGCTGTGATTGTTCCTAACCTACCCGTAATATCTGATAAAAATGTTACAGCCCCTACAAGATTAATTTTTGAGGCTTGTATACTAATAGTCGTTGCTGTTTGATTAATTTTAGATACGACAGTATTCCCTGTAAAATCTTCGACACTAACTTTTGACTCTATTTGATCGGCTTGTTGTGTAATACGACTCTCCGCTGTGCTAACTCGTGTTCCTAATCCACTAATTTGAGTTTGTTGACTAGTCACAGTTGACTGTATTTGTGAGGCTGTTTGTGTAACAGCCGATACATCATTTCGGACTGATTGAATATTGTTATTAATTGTAGTTACTTGAGCAGTTACTTCACTTCGTATCTCAGTAGCTGTTTGAGTGATACGACTACTTAAATTGTTATTTAAGTCTGTTACACTTTGAGTAATACTATCAGCACGATAATGAATTTCAGCAATCGATTCGCCAATTTCTTCTACTTCTATATCAATTCGATCATTCGTTTGTTCAAATTTAGAACGATAACGTTTATCGTTAGCATTAATAGTTGCATGTTGATTTAACAGGGCATCTACAATACTTTTCGCTTGTGTATTCCCAACCTCTACCTCTGAGTTACTGTAGTCTCTTTTTGTCTTTTTACTTAAAATTCGAGTTTGGTATTCTAGCGCAAGATCCTCATGTATAAGCCAAACCATGTCCCCCACGTTACCGTCCACGGTCGTGACCTTAACTTTAATGCTCGTTTCAGGTGCTGGAGGCAGCTCACTAGCTAAACGAGTTGTCATTTCTTCAGCAGATTCTATCTTCTCGTCATGAATAGGATCTGCAACGCGTATTCCAATTCTAGGTGAATCGGCTAATGGCGAAGTATAAGTTATATCAATTCCCTCTGCACCGTACCCACGAATTTGTGTTTTTAAATTTGTAGTATTTACGCTGTATGATAGGGTTTCGATGTTATGACGATAGCGGAATTGAATGTCATGATCTGCGCCAATTTTCTTTGTGAGGCGAAGAACTTTACCAGGTAATATTTGACGTTCACAATTAAATGCTGCACATAATTGGTCAATTAAAACAATTGGATTTGCTTCGCCGAAATTAGGTAGCAGTTTATTGCCTTCCACATCTACATTTATAAACGTCCAACCAGTTCCTGCAAGTACAAACGACATAAAATCATCGAATGTCCGTGTACCTCCATAGATGTCATATTTAAAATCATCAGCTAACGAAAAATAAATGTGTACAGCCGTAGCCTTTTTTGAGAATGTATCGCCACCATATTCCTTTACGGTATATTCATGGCCATCTTCATCTTCAATAATTGTTTCAAAATCTAACAACTGATGGCCCGAATTATTTTCATGTAAAAAAGAGCTGAATGAGATACGTAGCGCTCCACTCAACTCTTCAAATTTTTCATAGTTCGTTTCTAAGAGAGGCTCTGTTTGAGAGCCATTCGTGACAATGAGCAAGCTATCACCTTCTTTTATAATAAAAATACGCTACTCCCATCGAGTAACGCTTACTGAACAATATGGAACGTTTATACACTTTTAGTAGAAGTTAAAATATAATCTTCCACAACTTGTCGTAATCCGAATTCGTAATGTCTCAAGGACATATACTGTATTTGGTGGTGTTGAGGCAGCTTTATCACTACCACCTACAATGTCCACTTTTAATGACTCTACCTTTTTTCACAGCAAAAGAGTTAAATTATTCCAGAACATCAGATTGTCTTTATAGAGTCATCATTGCTACCACTACTTTGTTTAGAAGAATATCTGCCCGCCTGATGATTTAAGTTGAGGAGTAGTTGCTGACAATGTTCCCGCCTCCCCTATAATAATACTCGAAGTAGCATAGTAACCACGGCTATTCCCAGTACCCTTCATACCAGCCACTAATGCATAGCTATTCGAACAATGAACTGCTTCAGCTTGGGCATTATTTATTTCGAGACTATCCATTCGACAATAAGCTACCCGATTACACTCAACTCCACGCACTTGTGCTACAATCTTCATGCTGTATATACCGACCCAACTACAGTTGTAAACATATACACCATAAGAAGGAAGAGCCGCAATAGTCCCACGTTTTTCTACGTCGAAATTCATTAGACTTATTTGAGCTGAACACCCGTCAAGTTTAACCGTTTTTACGGATGCCCTGTTATCGTAGGGTTCACAGTTAACTTGAACATTACTTCCGTGAATATCTTCCAAATTGAGTTCTTCATCGAAGGTACGTCCACCTACTAACATAATTATCCGATCTTTTGCTCCAAGGACTTTTATGCGGCGGACGGCCTCAGCCAAAGTTTTAACGGCAGTTCCTGCTGATTCTCCTGTATTACTATCGTTTCCGCTGACGTTATCTACATACACCTTTACGGCATCATTAGCTAGGTTAGTTGGTGCTGAGGCTACTATTTGGGAGGCAGGCACTTTACCATCAGATCCTAGACTAGCTACGCCATTTGCTTGCCCTATAGAAGTCTTAGCTACCATCTTCTGCTCCGAAGTATTCACGGCAGTTGTAATAGCCGACGCATAATTTGCCTTGGCTACCCCTGTTTCAGGATTTACCGTAATAGTAGAGCCATCAGGTTTAAAGTGTCCTAATTTATCGGTAGTAGCTACTTCCTTTGTGTGTGTGTCCACAGAAGTCTTTAAAATCTTTACGGTTTCAGCAGAAGCAGCCTTATCGCTACTGCCTGTTGTAAAGTCGTTTACAATGTCTACTTCCATTGATTCTATCTTTTCTTGTAGCGATGGAGCTAAGTTCTCCCACGCATTCTGTCCTTTATAGGTCATTGCTGTACCCCCTCTATATTAGAAGAATATTTGTCCTCCATAACTTTTTGATTGTGCCACTTTAGAAGTCAATGTTCCTGCACTTCCTATAATTATTGAAGCTGACGCTGTGTAACTATAGCTAAAAGCACTAGTATTTGTACCGCTTATATTGTTTACTAGGCAATAAGAACCTGATTGAGCCTCTATTACTGGACCTTCTATGTTACTTAAATCTAGTGCAGATAGTTCCACATATGATTTTTTCATCATTATTCCCAAAGTTGAACCACTATAGTTTCCTGAGTTTAATGATACTCTTGCACAGGTGTTAATGTAAGCTGCGTACGATGCTACAGCAGTAATATTCCCTTTTACCTTAACGTCTATATTCAAAACCCTTATTGGAGCGGAACAATCATTAAAGTCAAACCCTTTAACAGTTGCTTTATTGCCATACGTACCATTAATCTCTATAGCACTTCCGTGTACACTATCCAATGTGACAACCTCATTAAACGTATCACCGCCATCTAGTTGAATTGTGCGTTTCTTTGCGCCTAATGGTTTAATTAACGAAACAGCTTTAGCTATTGTTTTTACAGGTTTAGCAGCACTAAGTCCATCATTACTGTCATTTCCAGTACTAGACACGTAGATTGTGACTGTATCATTCATTAAATTACTAGGGCTAACTATTTGCGATACTTTTGTGTTCAATGTCTTAACAGTCTCAGCCGACGCTGCCTTATCTGAACCACCTGTAGTCAGGTCATTCACAATTGTGACCTGTTTAGCACTAGCCGTACCGTCAGCAGTTACAGTAATAGTAGTACCGTCAGGCTTCATGTGTCCTAAATTATTAGTACTCGCAACCACACCTTCATGAGTTGTCAGTTTATTACTTACACTAGTTACATTCTGATTTAGTATTTTGACAGTTTCAGCAGATGCAGCCTTGTCAGTTCCACCATTAAAGTCGTCTGATATTTGAATAATTGGCACATTGTCTATTCTAGACTTTAGATCTTTACCTGCAGAAGCTGCTAATGCTGCATCTATACGGCTAGAATCTAAAGTTGGTATAATATCGATTTTAGTACCTGCATTATTAATAGCATCCTGCACTTCCTGATTAAGCTTGGACAGACCTACAGAATCATCTATCAGTCGCGTGCCCGAAATGTCTTCAGGAAGGTTGTTAGGTGTATTCTTCAGCACTAATAGTAAGACATTATTATCCTCAATCGCTACGATAGGATTGTCAGGAATATTCACCGTATAGCCTTCTAAAGACGTGCCTGTGATAGTCCAAGACTCAGGAGCTAAAACACCTGCATTATGGAAAACTAGTAGAGAGTCTGTAGCTGCGTCATAAGCACCTACAGGCAGGCTCCATGATTTCTGTGATACTTCAGTCGTAACTAAAGGGTACGGCACGAAGAAGCTGTTACCAACACCTGAACCGCCTGCATTAATAGCGTCAATTACTTCCTGTGTCAACTTCTGCATCGAAACTGAGTTATTTTCTAGAAGATCTCCTGAAAACGTCCCCAAGTCGTCTGCTACAAGTGTAACCTCTCCTTTTTCGTCAGGGTTTTTACCATTGACTTTTTGTACTGTACCTGCACCAAAGTCTAAGGCAACGTTACCGTTTTCGTCAGGTAGCTTTCCATTTACAGAAGCTACTGAGCCTTTACCGTCTACCCCTCGCTGTGCAAGTATAATCCAATTGGCATTTGTAATTATTGGAACAGAGTTGGTATTGTCAGCTTTAGCCTGCCATGTAGATCCATTGTACGTAACGACATTATTTTTGAGATAGCTTGTTGTACTATTCCAAGCCGTTGCAGTGCCCCAACCCTTGATACTTTCCGAAGCTTGTGTAGCTGTTGCGGCTGCAGTATTAGCATTTGTGATAGCTGTATCCGCTTCATTCAATTTTGTAATTACTGCATTTGTTAAATTCTCTTTTGCGGCATTAGCAGCATCCGAGGCTTGATTCGCGTTCATAGTTGCACTGTTGGCGTTTGTTGTCGCTTCTTGTGCAGCCTCCGATACTAAAATTAGTGATGACTTTATATGCTCCCATTCGCCTTGTTGCACTTCAAGTTTAATTAGTAATTCTTCAACTACTGTAATTTTTTCTATCGCTGTTTGCACGACTTGATTTGCTGCGTCTGCTGCTAAATTTGCATTTGCTGTCGCATCGTTGGCATTGGTTGCTGCTTCAATTGCACCATTAATTGCATCTGTAATACGTTTAAGTAATTCCTCAACTTCTTCACCTCCTGCCAAAAGATTTATTTGATATTGTAATCTTGATAACCCTTCAATAATCTTTTGCCAGTTCTCATTTATTTTCATTCGTTCTGATCGACTGACTGGTGATTGTGTCGTGTGTAAATTAATGACCATGTCTTTTTCTTCACCATCCTTGTTTACATATATAAAAATCTAAAATTAAAAACGATACTGTGAACAGTACCGCCTGAGATTGAAAAACTATTATCTCCAGCTGCTAGTGAGAGGAGTTTTTTATTTGTTTGTTTAAAAACAGAAGTACCGTTTTTAAATGAACGAATACCGCTAATGTTTAATTCATCAGAAGAAGATAAAGTATCATTAAATTGATACACCTCTCCCGTGGTATTATTTGTAATAGTAACGCTATTATCGAAAATTCCTTTTAAAGTAATAGCAAGCTCATTTTGGCGTGGATCCACAGCAACATTTCCGTAATTTTTAATGGTGAAATGGTTGCTATTAAATGAGTAGGCTAAATCTTCATCCCAATCAAGACCCATGCCCCACGCCCATTTATCAATGTCCCATTCCTTTAAATCTAAAGTTGTAGGAACGGATTCTGCATAAATATTTTCACAAATAAATTGTATCTCGAGCTCTCCTACTTTTCGTAATAGCTCATTTGGTTGATAGCTGCTTGCCAGACGTACCTTCCAGCGCTTTCCTGGCTCAGCATCAAAAATAATATAAAAATATTCTTTTCGAGCAAACAGCATATTAATGTCGGCAATAAACAATTTAAAATCGTGATAATCAAATGCTTTATACATAAATTTTGCAGTAATCGTTCGTCCACTAAAACGTGAGCTCGTGAAGATTGCTCCATCACTGCCATCGACCTCAGACGATTGATGCTCTATTGATACAGAAGGAATGTAATATTTTAATAATTTTAAACTGTAGTCGCTCATCAGCATTTCACGGCCATCCTTTAAAATCATCTTCATATACCACTTAACCCCCTCGTTAATGCATGAATGCTTGCATTGCTATATTGTTTGCCACTTACGACATCTACAACAGATTCACCTAAAACTTGTCCATCTAATATGGATTGCACAACAATAGTTGAAGGCCCTGAATTTTGTGATGTTTTGTTATTCTTGGATTTTTGTATTGGCAATAAAGAAGAAGACTCGTGGGTAACACTGTTTGCTAGAAGTTTGCTAACATTAGTAGCTTTATTCATAATAGAGTCAAACCCATCGACTACACCATCTCCAACCTTTTTCAATAGTGAAGATTTTGGTTTTAGATTTAGCGCATCTCTTAATGTATCCGAAACATTTCTAACAAGGTTATTTGCTGTTTGTTGTAATGCCGATTGCATTCCCTTCATGCCATCAATTAAACCTTGAATCGCATTTTTCCCAATATCATTCATTGAGCCTAGTGTTTCTTCTGTTCCCAGAACAACATCCTTGATTTTGTTTTGCCATTCGCTATTTAGTGTGTTCAATTCCGAGTTTGCTGTTTCACGTAATTCCTCAATTTTCGTCTTCGTTTCAGCTTTTAATGGCTCTAGCTCTTTTATCGCTGACTCACGGGCTATTAGTAGCTTTTTCTCATACAAGTCTTGATATTGAAACATTTCTGCATCTGTCATTCGATTTAAAGCTTCTAGCTGCGCAAGGACACTTGGGCCCATTGCCTCGAGTTCATCAATAATCGCACTTGATAATCCACGAATTTCAAGTTTTGATAACTCAATTCGCCATTGAGATAAGGCATTCACTTGCTCACTTAAATTTTGCGTTAAGCTGGAAGAATCAATAGGATCAGTTACTTTAACTTCATCAAATAATCCAAAGTACCCTTTGATACTTTTAACACGACTCTCTAGAGCATTATCGTAAGCATCATTAAGCTTTTGCTCTTCATCCAATAGTTTTTTGTTAACATCCTGCGTCTGCTTTAAATAATCATTGTTGATAGTTTTAATTTTTTCGCTTATTTCTTTTTTCGTATTATAAAATTTTTCTTCATAATAAGTGCGTTCGTCTGTACCAGCTTCATATTGTCCTAGATAGCGTTCATAAATTTTCAATTCCTCTGCAAGAGAGATTGAGTTGTACTTTTTACGTTTTTCAACGTAGTCCTTCTCTTTTTCGAATTGTTCCTTAACCATTTCAGAATACGCTTTTTTGTACTCTTTTAATGCATTTGTTTTTTCTTTTGTACCTTCTTTAAACGTTGTTGCACTATAGCGCCAAAATTCAGCTTCTTGTTTTGCCGACATTTCTCCAGCCGATTTCTGAGCTTCAACATATTCTTTTAAGGCTTTGAATTTTTCAGCTACAGACCTAGATTCGACTTTTGCCATTTTTTCAGCATATTGATTCGTAATTGCTTCGCGGTCTTTTAATGATTGTTCTTCTATCTTCTTGATTTGGGCTACCTGATCTGCTGTAAGCGCTACATGTTTTTTCGCTGCATTGTTTTTGATTGCCGTAATTTTGTCTGAAGCCTGTTGAGAAATCCCTGCTCTCTTATTCTCGGCTTCTTTCTGCAATGCCTCAATTTCAGCCGCATTGGCTTTTATAACATTGCTTACGATTTGCTGGGCTTTTTCGATGGCCTCTTTAGAAATTGATAAACGCTGAGTTAAATCAGGAATTGCAGCCTCTGCTAATTTCTCAGCGGCTCTGTTAACTCCATCACTGCCTTTCTCAATCCCTATTGCTAAGCCTTCACCAACGCCTTTACCGATTGCAATCATTACTCGTGAAGGAGAATTGATTTTTAAAGTGCTCTTTATTGCATCTCCTATTGATGTTGCAATTGATTTAGCTTTATCCCATACAAAATCTGCCATGTCGCCAATACCATTAATTAGACCTTGAATGATATCGTTACCGATTTTTCGCAAATCGAGGGCGCTGAAAATACTAAGTATTTTATCCCAAATATCAGTAACAACTCTTTTAGCCTCATTCATCTTTGTTTCTATTGCCACTTTAATATCGAGAAATTTTTGGATAGTGCTTGTTACTAATTGAGTTGCTGTATTTACTACCGTAGTTTTGATAGATTCCCATACATTACTCAAAAAGTTTTTTATCGTATTAAATGTATTTGTTGTCATCTGGCTGAACCTTGTCCATCCCGATACGACTAAATCAACAATACTACCTACCGTGCCTACAATCATATTTTTCACGTTATTCCATACATCACTCAAAAATGACTTAACAACATTAAATACAATTTCGGTAGTTTCTTTTAATTTATTCCATCCAACTTCTATCCCACTAATAATAGTTGAAACAATCTCGATAATTGCAGAAGAAATAGAACCCCATATATTAGTAGCTACATCAACTATTGATGTCCAGATATCTGATAGGCTTTCTACAAAGCTAGTCCATATTTCTATCGCTCCATCTATAATTGACGTCCATAAGTCTGAGAGTATCTGCGTAAACTCTTCCCATGCAATAGACGCTATTTCTGTAATACTTGTCCACAATTCTGAGAAGAAGGTTACCATGCCTTCCCATATTTCTACCGCTCCATCTATAATTGACGTCCATAAGTCTGAGAGTAGTTGAGTAAATTCTTCCCACGCGATAGACGCTATTTCTGTGATATTTGTCCACAACTCTGAGAAGAACTCTACTATGCCTCCCCATATCTCTATAGCTCCGTCTATAGTTGACGTCCATAAATCTGAGAGTAGCTGAGTGAACTCTTCCCATGCGATAGACGCTATTGCTGTGATGTTTGTCCACAATTCTGAGAAGAAGGTTACCATGCCTTCCCATATTTCTATCGCTCCGTCTATAATTGACGTCCATAAGTCTGAGAGTATCTGCGTAAACTCTTCCCATGCGATAGACGCTATTTCTGTGATATTTGTCCACAATTCAGAGAAGAAGGTTACCATGCCTTCCCATATTTCTATTGCTC